>JASLBT010000487.1 GCA_030146445.1 Segetibacter sp.
GATCAGCTTCGGACTCGCCTGTAATACTCCCCTACTCCTGATGGATGAGCCAACCAACGGCCTTGATATTATGAGTAAAAGCAAGTTCAGGAAGGTTATCGCAGGAGCTGTTGACGAAAATAAATGTATCGTTATCAGCACGCACCAGGTAAAAGACCTGGAAAGCCTTATCGACAGGATAACCATTATCGACGAAGGAAGAATATTGTTCGATCAGACAATCGATGCCGTCAACCGGCAAATACAATTCAAAATATCATTTGATCACGAGGAAATAGCTGGCTCATTGTATAAGGAACCGTCACTCCAGGGCATCGCCATCGTAGCCGCCAACACGGAGTTAGAGGATACCAGGCTTGACCTTGAATTGCTGTATAAAGCCGTTGTTACAAACGGCGAAGCAGTCAGGGCCGTATTCAATCATCAATATGCCGAACAGTAATCCATAAACAACACGACTCAAAAACATTCTTTATGTCCGCTACATTCAGCTTTTCCCGGCTTAGCAAGCTCATCAACAAGCAGTTTTTCGAAAATTCACGACTTTATACTTTTTCCGTACTTGCAACGGTCGGTCTCATTGCCATTGCTTTTGTACTGTGGTTCAAAATGGCCGGTCCGGATTACTATGAAGATGGAACGTTCGTGATGTTTTTCCTGGGTCTATTTATTGGAGGAGCCGTATTTGCAGCCATGTCGTTTAACATGCTCGGCAGCCGCGAGAAAGGCATGTATTGGTTAACGTTACCTGCGACCCACCTCGAAAAGCTCGTTTGCACCATTCTCTTTACAACCGTTGCGTTTACGATTATTTATTGCCTGTGCTTCTTCCTTGTGAAATCACTGGCGGTAATGTTGCTAACTGAATACATTAAAACCAACCCCGGCAGTTCATACGTGGAAAGTAAAGGTTTACAGGGTGAGGGATCAACGATATTGAGGTATTTTATGTGTGCATTTTTCGCCATTCAGGCTTTCTACCTGCTCGGCTCGGTATATTTCTCCCGGTACTCTTTTGTTATTACAACCGTTGTTGCAGCAGCAGTGATCTTTTCTTTCGTTTACTACATAACTGTTATACAAAGGGGTATGCTGGACAAATATCAATGGAACATTGTTTCAATCAGGGACTATAACGGGGTTAGTGGGGATGGATACTTGCTTTACTCGCTTTCTCCCGGATTGATTTCGTTCCTGAAATACGTCATGCAATTTGCCTGGGCTCCATTGTTTTGGGTGATTACCTGGGTTAGGTTAAGAGAGAAAGAGATCTAGTTTTGTTCAGAGGGAACCCTATTATTCAAACACAACAAGCAAACATGCAATTTCAAAATAACGGGCCCGCTATATACCTGCAAATCGCAGACTATATATGTGAGAAAATCCTGCTTAAAGAATGGAAAACTGAGGACAAAGTGCCCAGTGTGCGGGAACTTGCCATTCAATTGGAAGTAAACCCTAATACAGTAATGCGTACTTACGAATTTCTAAAGCAGCAGGAAATCATCAACGATAAACGGGGAGTAGGATACTTTATTACTCCTCTTGCTTACAAAAACGCCGTTGCATACCGTAAGACAGAGTTTTTGGAAAAAGAACTTCCATCAGTGTTCCGGACCATGAATATGCTCGGGCTCGAACCTGAAGACCTGGCCGTACGATTTGAAAAATTTAAAAAGCAATACGCTGCTGCTACAAACTAATACTACTATCATGAAAACTAGCAATAAATTACTTCTTGGTGTACTCGCAATTTGTTTTGTTATGCCGCTGGTATTAGCCATGTCGCTAAAGCAGAAAGTTAAGAACCGGGAATTTACAGTGCATCAAGGCAACACAAAAACAGGCAGCAATCAACGTACCGGCACTTTCGCTGCTTTTAAAGTGGTGAAGGTTACTGCTCCCCATCCCGAATTGCTCCGGTGCAACCTGAAGCTCTCGGAAAGCATGCAGTACAAATACCACAAGGGAGAAGGTAAGGATAGCCTAATGGTTTTTACCCGAAATGATACCCTCTATATCAACTATGTTGCGCACAAGGGCAATGCAGATGAGAATGGAAACGGGAACCCTAAGAACTTTCAGATTAATGTGAAGCTCCCGTCAATGAATAACCTTATTGTCGACGGAGCTGTCGTAATTATCGACTCACTCCCTGCTACAACCGGACCGCTGTCGATTACTTTAAAAAACAATGGTGTCGTCAGAGACGGCAGTAAAACAAAAAAAGATGACAACGCGAAACTCGTGTCTCCCAAAGGTGTAACGGCATTAAGCAGTAGCATGGTATCAAATACTACCGGAAAAACAAATCTTGCCCCTACAAAACCCAAAGCGGTTGTTAATCCCGAAGCCACAACCCGGGAAATAAGCATGAAATATTTTGTGATCTCGGGTATCGTGTTGTGACGTATGGTAGTCAAAGCTGATGCAGCCTACTGCCGGATGAACATGCATCATGACCATTCAATGTCGTTTAGTAAAGCCTCATCGCTAACACCGGCCAGTGGAATGGTTGGCGGGCAAGCTTCAACGGTGCGCACTGGTATTCCATGTGCTCGTTCCAACAAAAACACCGGAAATAAATTAAGGTAATTGTAACTGTGTAACCAGGATAGCCAGCAATACTTTGCAGCATAGGTATAATAATCACTTCTTACGTTTCACGGACTTATCGTAGAACTCCGGCTCCTTTTTAGCAACCCACCGGATAAATTTTTGTATCTCCTGGTGCTCTTTTATTTGGTCAATCGTATTGAATTGCCGTTTAAGTTCAACTTCTGTGAAAACCGCATGAATTTTATCGTGACATATTTTATGCAGCAGGATAGTTGGGGTGTTTTTCCCTCCCTTACTTAATGGTACAAGGTGATGCCTGTTGCAGGGCCCGGCTAACTCCCTTCCACATAGCGGACAAACATTTTCTAAAACTGTTGAAGTCATCAATTGGAGTTTGATTAACGCTACTGCAAACTCGTTGCGCCCACCCCTTCCACAACAAATTCGCGACCGAAATCTGATTCGAAATGAATACCAAACCTGCCTCACGTTCCTGGTACATCAAACGCTGTTCGCCCATTGCGCTGATCTTCGTTTAGAACTGGTAACAAACTCACCGCACCGATAGCAACATCAATTCGCAGGATTGACAATTACCTCTGTCCTTTCTGTGTCCAGTGGTGTGATGCAAATGTTACAGTCCGGGCTTCAGTTAACCATTCGCCACAGCGATACTTGCAAAGCATCCGTTCTAAAAGCTATCGCGATGGTATCTTTTCGTTAAATGTTGAAAGGAAAAACCTGATTTCCATACTTTTGACGCATCGGTAAACCAACGCAGAGACTAACCTGGTTTTCGGAAGCGCTATGAAAAGATTATTACTGGCTTTTGCTGTTCTGGCCTCAATATCGTCTAGTGGACAATACGCCTATAATGCCGTGCCGCAATCCGCCAGCCAGGTATTTGAAACGCCCGATTACTTCAATAACTATCTACAGGCACCCAAAAGAAAAACTTTGTATCAACGCAACGTTGGGGTGATCCTTGGCCTGCAGAAAGGCCGCCATACTGCTATTGAACTTGGAGGCGAAGCACATTGGCGCAAGATCAGCATTTTACATAAGCCCCACATTATTGGTGCAACCGCGAACATGTCTTACAACTTCGCTAACCACGTTGTTGGCTACCACGCGGGTATGTGGATGAAACGAGGAAGAATAAATTTTACCTATGGCGGTAACGTTAGCTATTACACCGACTTCAAGGATGGAAGCAGGGTTGGATTTGGTCCGGCAGTAGGTTTCAGGTTACTTGGTTTGCACCTGATCAATGGCTATAATTTCCTCACCAAAGACAAAAAGAGTACGTCTAAAACCCCCATGGACGTGAACAAACTTTATATGTCGCTTCGCTATTATTTCCCGGTTGAGAATAAATTTACCTGGGACCGCCAGACCATGAAGAAAAAGCGCGAACGCCGCAGGGAAAAAGACGACCGCAGGGAAGATCGGCAGGAACGACGCGAGAACAATGAAGGAAAAGGAATTAATAAATTCTTCGATAATATCTTTCATCCAAAGAAAAGCACGTAGCTACATAGTGTTTGCCGTATTGCAATTTGTTCAGCAACAGCGGGCTGGTAGCCGTTAATACAATCCCGAATAACAAGCGAAATTTTTTGGCTACCAGCTACGTGAATGCTCATCAACATCGTTGTGTCACTCACTTGTACGGCATTTCGTTATGCAGCTTTTTAACAAAATCCGACGTATTAGATACACGCGATCAGGGGTAAATAACTTGCCTTATCACGTTCCAGCCTGAACATAAGGCACTTTTTCAAATAACTTTCGCTCTTCGCCACGCGGATCTTTTTCAAGGCGGCTCGGCACGTCAAACACCATGGTTTCCCGGGCGGATAACGTGTACGGTCGCCACTTCGGAATCTTTTTGTTGTTTGGATTTCCACTTTTGGCAAAAGCAATAAACGTTTCACTCATGATGTCTGCCATAGTTTGCGCCTGTTCTCCAATTGCCGTAGCGCCGGGCTTACCGATATTGTCGAATACGAGCTGGATATCTGACGCATGTGGCGCACCAAACTTCCGATTGTCCTTCGGCGTGGCCCAGTTGAGTTGGTAAGCATAGGCCGGTGAACCTGACTTTGCCCGTTCTTCTGCTTCAATGATTGCTCCCCTCCAGGAGCGAGAAGCAGTCGTAATCTTGAAAAGCAAATCACTGGCCGATAAACCAGGATACAATTTGCGATAGTGAGCAATGACCACTTCAGGCTGGATATCCACGCGCATATTAGGGATCAGCTTTTCGGGCAACTGTTCCCAGGTCACCGAAAAGTTGGTCGGATCACCACCCAAAAAAGCACGCGTTTCATCATGGGTATTGCCGATAATCATCGGTATGTTGGCCGACTGTGCAGGGGCATCGGGATAGAACGGGTGGCGCGTAAGCGAACGTTCGTCCAGTACAGGTCCAAAATACACGCTGCCAAAGGGCAACACGGGATCTTTGGTTCCAAGCGCCTCTATAATTTTCTGGTAAGGCATGGTTCTGATTTCGCTGATATGATCAGGCGAAATTTTCAGCGCCTCGAGCATCGCCCGGGTACGTATTGTAGCATTCAATGGGCCACTTGCTGTCACCTGTTGCCCGCTCATTGTTGCCGCTTTGTGAAAGAGCCCTTTTGCTGCTGGCATTGCCATCATGGTAGCAATCTTTGCTCCCCCACCCGACTGCCCGAACACCATCACGTTTGCAGGATCACCGCCAAATTCGGCAATGTTTTCGCGCACCCAGTTTAGCGCAAGCAGGATATCAAGTTGTCCGGCATTTCCGGAATCAGCCAGCTCCGCCCCGCCAAAACGTGCGAGGTACAGGTAACCAAATGCATTTAGCCGGTGATTGATGGAAACTACTACAACATCACCACGCTTGCAAAGCCGCACACCATCGTACAATGGGCTCGATCCTGAGCCACCGGAATAAGCTCCTCCATGTATATAAAACATTACCGGCCTCTTCTTACGGTCGCGGAGGGCGGGCGTGAACACATTCAGGAACAAACAATCTTCACTCATGTTGGCCCCGCCACGAGATCCTTGCGGTGACGATGGGCCATATTCCATCGCGTCACGAACCCCCGTCCAATTACCCGGCGGCAACGGCGGCATGAAACGGCGACCCGCGGTGTCGGCGCCATAGCGAACACCTTTAAACACCTTTATTCCATCATCGGCATAACCCCGAACCTGTCCGTATTTTGTGTTGGCAACAGGCGATTCATCTGCCCCCGGTGCCGATGCAAATACAGGCTGGTTTAGCATTGCAGCAACGGTAACCCCGGACACCATTACTGCTGATTGCATTAAAAACTTACGTCGGTGTAGGTCTGACATAGATTGTGTTTTGTTGAATGATTTTGTGCGCGACTAATTGGATTGCGGCTGCCCCACGTACGTGCACCAGTCACATCATTATCCGCCGTACAAGCTAGTCCATCCGAATGGGAACGGCGAGCACGGTGATGTTTATCGTGATGTATTGACCCGTTTCTACCCTCGTTACGCCAGCGATCGATTACTTAATTATCGTTGTTGTTCTTCTTAAAAGGTGATTCGAAATATAGAAAACCAGGCTACCCACTGTATAACATAGGCCATCTCTCCAGTCAGCAGTAAAACGTGGAGAAAGCCGTGGAAACACCAGTTCAGAGATGATGATGACATAAGTTGTGGCAATGATTACCTCAGTTCGGCTCAAATTGAACGCGCACTTTTTGTTAAGCAACCATGATCGTTCTGCCTGAAGCATGGATAAGATCATGGGCATTGCGACAAGATTATCCAGGTAGTTGTCTGCGATAGAAAAATGTATTCCCAATAGTTTTTCGGCACATTGATGAAGTATAAAGAGTACCAGGCTTACGATGAAAATCGTTGATCGTAATGATGTCATGTAAATAATTAAAAAGCGGCGGCAAAAGCCAACAGAAGTATAAGCAAGATCACGGGAGAGAAAGCAATCAACAGGATGACGGCTATGGCCTTGTAAACCATCTTCAATGATTGAATGAGCATACTGTCCGCGGGGTTTGGCTTAAGCCATTCCTTCAACTTCTTCAACCTGTTCATGACTAACCCGGTCAGGGTTTCACCTTCGAGCTCTTCCAT
>JASLBT010000181.1 GCA_030146445.1 Segetibacter sp.
CTTTTTTGGCATGCACGTTTTTACGCCGGTGGTGTTCGACCTGTTGCAAAAGGAAATGCAACAACAACCTTCTAATTTATTGTTGACCCCGGTTTTGCAGCAATTGGCGCAAAACGAAAAATACCTGGCATTGGAGATGAAGGGTAGCCGCTACGATTTAAGCGGCAGGCACGGATACCTGCGTGCGCAGGTTGCATTGGGACTGGCAGGGGAAACCAACAACGAAACCCTTACCACGCTGGTTGAACTACTGGCTGAAGCAAACGGCAGAAATTTCAGATAAGCCAGCAGTACGAAGAATATTAAACAAGGATAAAGCAGTGTTAAATAAGTAGGTTTTTTTGGGAACCGGCGGCTGAACAAGGCCTGGGCCCCGGTTGTGTCACTCACTTTTACCGCAACAATGCTATTCGACTAATACACCTTCGCCTGAAATTCAACAACCGATAACCGAAGCTTCAACACCCATTAAATCGAATTGGAAATTTCCTGGTATGAAAACAGGTTTGCTGCGCTAATCGGACGACCGCCGGGACGCACCCGGTTCGAACGACGCTTCGCCCTGGTGAATGGCAAAGCGATAGTGAGCTTTGACACCTTTGCTGAAGTAACTCATGTAACAACTACCTGTATTAAATTTAACCACTTACCCGGCAGCCCGATAATCCACCTGCATACCACAACACATAACACATGAATGTTTTTATAGAAACCATCACCTCTTCCAACACCGACAAGCGTAACCGTTCGTTTTTTGAGCTGAGCAAAACCCTCTCTCCAAACGCATTGTTTATCGCCCTCATTGAGCTGGATGGCTTTAGAAAATCAACACCGAACCTGTACGATAAAGTAAGGGCGATCTTATTCCTGTATGCGGGTTTTCGTTTCTTTTTGCAGGAAGATAAAAGCACCCCTGCGGCAGGTAAAATACCTTATTCCGGCTTCGAAGACCTGCTCGCGCGGCGCTTTGAGCATGCCATCAGCACCTTTTTAAAGGAGCTTGAATTAAATGGTCCGAATGCCACTTTGTTTAGCGCGCTTGCAGAAAGCTATCACCAACTTTCGTTTCAGATACTGGCCGACCAGGTGCGAAAAAGTGTACGGTCAAGCAAAGGCAACCAATGGATGTTCCGGGTTGGTCATGAGCAGGAACATCCCATTCGTATACATCCAAAATTATTTAAACGGGACGAAGGGTCGATCTATTACCCGGTACTGCACGAACACACTTCCGTGCGAATGGACCTTACCCACAGCGGCTGGTCCGACATCTTCTTCCTGGGTATGGATTATCCGGAAGGTGCAAGGGTAATTAACCTCTCGATAAACCTGGGGGTATTTGGCCGCGACAAAGACATCCGGCCACCATTACACAGTTATGTGAGGGTTATCACCGAACCTGTGCTGCGCCTCACCAGCATCGACCTGAACACAACGAAAGACATTACTGATCTGGCGGACCTTTTCAACTTTGGTAACGATTACCTCAGCCTGATTAAGGCGGGTGTGATCGCCTCGGGATTAATTCCCCCTTCTTTCGAAGGAACCAACCAGTCGCTACCCAACATACTTGCACGTATCGTTGCGCCGGGCATGGGCATCGAACTTGTAACCAAGGTGAACGACATTCCCAAAGGTTCACGTTTTGCCGTTTCGACCAACCTGCTGGGTTCGATCATCAGTTTGCTCATGCGTGCAACCGGGCAAACCCAACAGCTCGAGGGCGGGCTGACGGAAAGCGAGCGACGACTCGTTGCTTCGCGGGCGATCCTGGGCGAATGGATCGGCGGCTCCGGTGGCGGCTGGCAGGACTCCGGTGGTGTTTGGCCGGGCATCAAAGCCATACAGGGAACGTTTGCCCAGGAGGGCGATCCTGAATTTGGCGTTAGCCGGGGAACGCTACTTCCGCGCCATCGCGTATTACAGAACGGGGACGTTCACCCCGAGATGGCTGAAAAAGTGAACCGGTCGCTGGTGCTGATGCACGGTGGAATGGCCTCAAATGTCGGTCCCGTACTGGAAATGGTAACGGAAAAATACCTCTTACGCGGCGAACAGGAATGGAGGGCCCGCCAACAAACCAACGAGATCTTCGACAACATCCTGGCGTCCATAAAAGAAGGCGATATCAGGAAACTCGCGACCAACACCGAAAATAACTTCTTCGGGCCGATCAAAACGATCATTCCATGGGCAACAACATATTATACCGAACAGATCATCAGCAAAGCAAAAAAAGAATTCGGCGATGATTACCTCGGATTTCTAATGCTGGGTGGTATGTCGGGCGGTGGTATGGGTTTGTTTGTAAACCCGGAGCGGTATGAGGAGTATAAGCTAAGGGTGCTTGATATACTGGGCCAGACGAAGCGTGATCTGTCATCATCATTGCCCTTTGCCATGGAACCGGTTGTTTATAACTGGAGCATCAATGAAAAGGGCACCTGGTCCACCCTGCATACGGGTGGCGAGGCCTTAATGCCGGAGCAGTACTATGCCATTCATGTTTCCGAGCTGGTGCGTAAAGACCCTTCAAGCATAGCTTATCTCCGCAGGGCCGAGATCGATTTCTTTACCACCCATTGTGAGCAAAACAACCTGGCCTATCCACTGCTGCGCACGATTGTGAGCAATCTGTTTAATGTTTCGGACCCTACTTCGCAAACAAACCGGGCGAGTGAAAATGAAAAAGCCGACAGGATTAAAAAAGAAAACGGCTTTGATTACATACAACACGAAGAGCTCCGCGAGGACCTGCAAAAAGGGCGCATTGGCCTGTCGCGAAACCGCCTTCCTGTGGATACGGGCATTGAAGACATTCAACCTGGCGACGTTGGTCTGCTGGACGAACATTCGCCCGGCGGTTCCGGCACAGCAGCGATACAGGCCGGTAAGGTCGCGGTGATGAGTTTGGCCGCCGGAATTGGTACCCGCTGGACAAAAGGTGCAGGTGTGATTAAAGCAATAAATCCTTTTGTAGAAATGCAGGGTGTACATCGCAGCTTCCTGGAAATACACCTTGCTAAAACGAAAAAGGTTGCTACCGAACACGGGGCTACCATTCCGCACATCGTCGCCACCAGCTATCTTACCCATGCCGCTATCGGGAAAAAACTCGGTGAAACAAACAACTTCGGTTACCCCGGCCCGGTATATCTTTCAGAGGGCAGGTCCATAGGCCAGCGTTATGTACCTATGGTGCGCGACCTGCACTTCCTGTACGAAGAAATGCCGCAGGAAACGCTCGATGAGAATAAGCAAAAGGTTCGGGACGCCGTTCGTCGTACGATGATGGGCTGGGCAAAAGCAAAAGGAGAAGGTTCTGACTACGTAGACAATATAGCGGCGCAGCGCTTTTCTCCGCTGTGACACTGGTACGAAGTATCGAACCTGATGCGGAACGGAACGCTGGCCAAACTCTTGCGGGAAAATCCGCAGGTTGAAACCGTCATGCTGCACAACATTGATACCCTTGGTGCCGATGTGGATCCAGCCGCGTTGGAATACCATCTAAACTCCGGCAACGTGCTGACCTTCGAAGTGATCGCGCGGCGCATCGAGGACCGTGGTGGTGGACTGGCACGCGTAAATGGGCGCCTTCGTTTACTCGAAGGTTTGGCACAGCCAAAAGAGGAAGACGAACTCGCCCTCAGTTATTACAACTCCAATACAACCTGGATACAAATTGACCCGCTATTAAAGTTGTTCGGACTTACCCGCAACGATCTGCAGCGAAATGATGCGGAGCAACTTTCAAAAGCTGTAAGAAGCGTTGCCCAGCGCATACCCACCTATGTAACCATTAAAGATGTAAAGTACAGGTGGGGTCACGGGCAGGAAGATATTTATCCCGTAGCGCAGATCGAAAAGTTGTGGACGGATATGACAGCACTGCAGGATTTGAAATGTGGTTACCTGGTGGTACCAAGAACGCGTGGGCAGCAAATGAAAGATCCCGCGCAACTGGATTCGTGGGTAACTGATGGAAGCAAGGATCATGTTACCCGATTGTGCAATTTCGATTAACCATGCTGATAAAAACGGCATTTTTTGTTTTAATTTTCACAACAAAAGAACACCTCAAGCCGGAAATTCAATTTCAACTAAATGGAACAAACTAAAGTAACCATCCAGGCAACTGTTGCAGCAGCTATTGACAAGGTTTGGGATTGCTGGACGAAGCCTGAACACATTACACAATGGAACTACGCCACAGAAGAATGGCATTGTCCGAAGGCAGAGAATGATTTGCGCGTCGGGGGCAAATACCTGGCGAGAATGGAAGCGAAAGACGGGAGCTTTGGATTTGACTTTGAAGGCGTTTATAACGAAGTAATTGAGCAGAAAAAACTTAGTTATTCATTGGCAGATGGGAGAGCGGTTGTCACCGAATTTGACGACCTGGGTGGAAGCACCCGTGTAACCACCATTTTTGACGCCGAAAATGAAAATGATGTAGAGATGCAAAGAGCAGGTTGGCAGGCAATCCTGGACAACTTTAAGAAGTATGCTGAAAGGGTGTGAGGGAACATCAGCCATTGAAGAGTCGAAGTTGCTTTGCGCACTGCCGGCGTAAGCCGTTGCCGCGGGGCATTTGTTCCCGATAATTGTATCCCTGTACATTGCTCTACGCAAAATCAATATGCACCAGGGGAATAGTTTCAATGGTGCGTATTGCTGATTGAGCGTACCACGAATATCAACGATATGACAACTGACTACCTCGAAAGTGTAAGAAAACAGTTTGCCTATTACAAATCACTGGGAGAAAAAACGTTTTCACAACTGGAAGATGATAAGCTGTTCTGGCAATACAATGAAGAATGCAACAGCATCGCCATGATCGTAAAACACCTCCGCGGGAATATGCTTTCCCGTTGGACCGACTTCCTGGAGACAGACGGGGAAAAAGAATGGAGAAACAGGGACGAAGAATTTGATAACGACATTGCGAACCGGGAAGAACTTCTGAAGAAATGGAACGAGGGTTGGTCGTGCTTATTTGAGGCAATAAATGCATTAACCGTAGATGACCTGGAAAGGATCATCTACATCAGGAACCAGGGGCATACGGTCACAGAAGCGATCAACCGCCAACTTGCACACTATCCATACCATATCGGGCAAATCGTGTTTATCGGCAAAATGGCTTGCGGGCAAGCCTGGACGTCTTTATCAATTCCCAGGGGAAACTCCCAAAAGTATAATGCCGATAAGTTCGCGAAGCCGAAACTGAAAACACATTATACCGACGAATTTTTAGAGGAGAAGAAAGAATAACTGTCGTTGCGATTTGCAACGTCATGGAAGCCCCGAAAGTACCGGCGCGGTCATGGTGATGTGATTTTGACAACGGTGTCAACCCGGGCAGCCGTTGGCCGGGGTTCAGTTCCCGAATCTGGCTAAAACATTGCCATCGGAGCACAACCGGTATACTGGAACAAATCTTTACCACGATACCGGGCTTTTGTGGCGCCGGGGCACGGGGGGATTCCATCGTAATCACGATAAGGTCCTTGATCGGGACGACACAGTAGTAGCTGTCGCGCTTGCGCCCGGATGCCTGACGATCGTGTCCTGTGCAGATCGCACCTCAACATTGCTAAGCACTGTCAAAAGCCTTGATCGCTGCTTTTTTCTGTTTGCCAACCGTTCCCAGGTGGGTGTGGTTAAATGAGTCGGGCAGTTTGAGGCCGTAGCCCATCATTCGGTCGAACGCTGAATGGCCGAATAGCATTAGGCCAATCAATTGCAGCGTGGGTTCTTTTG
>JASLBT010000132.1 GCA_030146445.1 Segetibacter sp.
TTGGTAATGTACATGCAACAAGGAAGGACTATGGACTTGCCCTCTCTTTTTATCGAAAAAGTATTGAAAATGCAAGAGCCTTCAATTATTTGTCAGAAAGCGGCCAAACTTACCTGCAGCTCTCAAGATTATTCAGCGAAAGAAGCTCCAGGGATTCAGCAGTTCACTATGCACGAATAGCAATGGATATTGCGCAGGATGGAAACTTCCGCGCGCAATTTGCGCGGGCAGCAAAACAGCTATCAGAATTATACGATAATGTCAACGACAAAGAGGCTCTTCGTTATTATAAACTGGCGGCCGAGACAGAGAACAGCATCTTCAATGCAGAAAGTGCAGCACGGATACAGAGCCTAACCTTTAGGGAGCTAGAAAGACAGCGTGAAATTAATGAAGCCAGGGAAAAAGAGAGCGAAGAGCGAAAACACAAGTTGCAGTATGTAGCGATTGCATTCGGGTTGATCCTGTTAGCAATTGGATTCCTGGTTTTGAGTCACTCGATCATTGCAAACCAAAAGGTAATTCGTTTCCTCGGGGTCATTTCCCTGCTAATTATTTTTGAGTTCCTGAACCTTCTACTCCATCCGTGGTTGGGTGAATTAACACATCACTCACCTGTGCTGATGCTGCTGATCATGGTTTGTATAGCGGCTTTACTCGTGCCCATGCATCATAAGCTGGAACACTGGATCATTCATTACCTGGTAGAGAAGAACAATCGAATTCGGCTAGCTGCAGCTAAGCGAACAATTGAGAAGCTTGGGGAGAAAGTAGATCCAGTCGCTACTAAAAAAAGCCCAGACGAAAAACCCGCCTCTTAGCGTTCCGGCCGACAACCTTTTCTCACCATTGAAGAAGTAGACCCACTTAGTTCAGGCGGACAGAAGCTATTTTGCAACCTTCACAGGCCATACCTATTCCCGAACAATCTACCCCTCACAAACTTTAATGCTTAACCTATGGAGATTTTGTACTGGAACAACATATCCATATCTAGTGGTTTGAATATACATTAAAGAAGACAATCTTTTAAACGATCTTGAGGCAACGACTTCATCGCCGATGCAGGTGTTATCACCTGCATCCGCGGTTCTTCGATGCTTACACGACTAGCCCTATTTCTCGCATATTGTTTTATTCCGAACCTATATCTGCCCAATCCGTTCCACTAATTGAGTTTAATGATAGCACGGTGATTGATGTGCTATAAAATCAGAAGATCAGGTTTGGCTACCTGGTGGTACCGGAAGACAGATCTAATAAGAATGTAAAACACTTCGCCTACCGGTATTCATCCTTAAAAGCAGGAGCGAAAAGCCAAAAGAGGACCCCATTTTATACACCGCAGGCGGACCCGGATCAAGTTCGGCAAGCACGGTAAATTACGGCGCCTACTACAGCTACCTGGATGATCGCCCGGCTATCACGTAGCGATCAGATCCTGCTTCATTCTTGCTAAAATTTCGTTATCGATGAGTTCACTTTTATTGCAGATGCTTACTTCCAACTGGAAAAGTTCCCTGATCATTGATGTCTCATCATTCATCACTATAAAAGGATTGCTGACTACTAGAAGGTTGGGGATAAGCTGTACCTCCCAATGACGGATTGCGTCAATATAAATTCCGGGATCCTGAAACCATTCACTTCGTAACGTCATGAGTTCACTTTTATTTACCGCATTTGTTACTGCAAGCAAGAAAATCTATTTCATCATTCATACCTCATCATTCTGAGAAAGATCCTCATTTGTCCAAACGACCGGCGTTCGCGCCAGGGATGCGGCGGGTTTAGCCCCCGCAGGCCCGGCTGGCTGCTTTGCCGGGGCGAGGAGGCCGAAGCGAAGCGAAGCCCAAAGCAGCCCGACCGAAGGGGCGCCCAAAAGATTTCATCTCACGCATCACTTAAAATGAGTTGCAGTGCAAAGCAAAACGACATGGCGAATAGCCTTGGTAAAAATTTCATTCGTGTTACAGAAGATTTTGGAATAACAAAAGCTACCGGCTAATATTCGGCAGTGCATTCGCATCCCCGTAACTGCAAGTTATGTGACAAGACTATAAACTGCATAAGGAGTAATAAGAAAAGTGCTGCTCACATTTTTTAAAAAAACAAGTTCGCCAGATGACTAAATAACGTTTTCAATTATGATCGCAGCTTTGCTAATTTGGTAAAACAAAATCCCTGCAGGTGAATTTGCAGGGACTTTGTTTTAGTTATGACCAATAAAGTGATGAGTAAATATTAGCGTTCTGCTTCATGAGGCATGCCGACCCGGCGACAAGCTTCCGCGACCTTATGGCACTTTGAAAAAGGTGTCGACTGTTCCATTGGTTGCAGTGACCTGGAAACATTCACGTCCGCCCACCGTTTTAAATACGAGTTTTTGTACAAGGTCGCTTTTACCGCTATTTGTTTCTGTGTTCCAAAGTTCATCAGATCTTAGCGCCCTGTTTTCACCACTGGTAGATTTATAGGTTCCACTGGTTGGGAAGTAGCCCAGGTGACCCTGGTTATCGGATTCGAAAAAGCCTTGTGATGAGATGTTTACCTCAATGTAGGTGCCGGCCCCGATGGTTGAGTAAAGGTGACTGAAGCAGGTGCCGTAACCATCGGCGCCAATGTTAAATTGCTTAGCCAATCCATATGCCGACCCCTGGTAAACGCCGTTGTTGTCGAAGTAAGCGCCATCACTGCTATTTGTCCACATCCATTTACCCACAAGTCTTTGATCGACGATGTGAATACCTTTTTCCTGCTTTGGAGTAACTGTTTTTTTGCAGCTGGTTGCTGAAATGGATACCAATAATGCGCCTATAACGACCAGCGCAAACCTGTTGATTTGAAGAGTTTTCATTTTTATTTTAATTATTTATTTAAGGCAAAAATATCTTGCGGCATACTGTTGGGCAATCGCATTTATATGTGATTTGTACAGCAAGTAAAATCAGGCGTGATGATTCATTAATTGAAGAAGGGCTAAGCACACTTAGAACAGAGAATGACATTATTGACTGTTGGTATTTTACCGGTCGGCTGTCGAAGTGGTGAAAGAGCGCATTTCATTAAAACCTCGTCTATCACGGGTGCCTTTGTTGATCTTGCTGCGGAAGAGTACATCAACCGTACCGCAGGAGATTATCTGTTTCCGGAACATTTACCACTTTCCCGTAGACGATTATACATGGTGCATCTTTTTCAATCCACGATGCTAAACTGATATTTACTTGAAATTGCAAGCAGGGGAAAGCACCCACGTATTGAGGCTCCTGCAGGTCACCCGATGTTAAAATTAATACCCGGCGCATGATCATCTGGGACCAGGAATTTGTGATGTAATGACCGACACACCGCTTTTGCGCTCCGGCTTTTTGTAGTAATTTTCTTATGAAATCAGTTATATGAAAAAGTTATCCCTTCCGTTAAACCGCCGGGATTTTATTGAAAACACGACGGCCCTTACCGCCGGATTTATCGGCATGTCATTACTGCCCCAGCAGGCATGCAGCCAGCAGAACACAGCCGAAAGCCTGAACGTGATTGGGCCAAAACAGGGGTTTTCTCCCCAGATTGGTACATTGGTTTCCATGATGAACTGGATGCGTTCCGTAGTACTGCAGTCAGTACAGGGTATGACGGTAGCACAACTTGATCATCTCTACGACAGGCAATCGAATACCATCGGGGCCTTGCTGCTTCACTTAGCAGCTACCGAACGATACTATCAGCTGCACACTTTCGATGGCCGGAAATGGGGAGGATGGGACGACAATATCAAACGGCAATGGGACATCCCAATGACGCTGGGCGAAGCGGCCAGGAAAACCCTAAAAGGGAATGGCCTTGAGTATTACCTGAACACTTTGAAAGAAGTGAGGGAAAACACAATTCAGCAGCTGAGAAAACGCGACGATAAATGGTTACTGGCTGTAGACAACTCCTGGTCGTGGGGGCCAACGAA
>JASLBT010000318.1 GCA_030146445.1 Segetibacter sp.
GGGTCTGGGGGAAAATCCCAGACCCGCCCTTTGATGTAAACTGACGGTTCTTTGTTCGGGAGCCCTAATTTTTGTAAAACGACGACTTCATTGTTTCTTTCCCCTGAACCTGGATGGTGATCCAATACTGACCGGAGGGTAAGTCCTGCACATTGACTCCAGTGCTCTCCAACCTTCCCTTCTTTACCGTGGTACCAGCTGCAGAGGCAATCGAATAAATGCCTCCGCTGGCCTGGTTAGTGTATAATACGGAGGTTACCGGATTGGGTTTAATAATAAGCGAACCTGAATTACTCAGGTTAACCGAGATCACCGGTGAATATTTCACCTTTCCGTCAATATCATACTGGGCGAGGCGATAGCTTGTTTTTCCTTCAGCAAGATTAACATCTGTAAAGGAGTAAGCATTAGCCGCCGTGGAGTTTCCCATACCGTTTACCCTTCCGATGGCCGAAAAAGCTAAGCCATCAGAACTTCTTTCGACACTGAAATAGTGATTATTGATTTCAGTCGCAGTGGTCCACTGCAACCACGCTTTTTTATCCTTTACGGTTACGTTGAAACTTTTAAGGCTTACGGGTAAACTGGCGGTATAGCTGATTGTTAATACCGGCCGTTGTGCAGCAAGGGTACTGTTACGCGATATGAACCGCTTTACCGAAGCCGTAAGGTTTTCGTCGGAAGAAACCAACGCCCAACCGAAATTCCCTGCCGGCGTGTTAACCCAACTTTGCACATCGGCAACCAGGTTAACACCTGTGAAAGGTACCGCGGTCATGCTGCGGATATTAGCAGCCACTGCCGTGCTCGCTGAGGGAGTTGCCGAGAAACTACCACCGGGGGTAGCCCAAGCAGTATCGGGAAACATTCTTTGCAGCCAGGTTGCGTCGCCCGGAGCGGCTGCGGCGCCGGCCACCTCCAGTTCAGCACCATCGGATGTCCCCTCCCCCCAATTGGCTGAAACTCTTCTAAGTTCCACGTTTGTAGCACCGGGTGCACTTCGGTCCGTATATACAGTTAACGTAGCCGAACTGATTACAGCGTTGGCGGGTATACTGCTGAGATCAAAGTGTAGTAAGGCTCTCTGGACGGAGTTATTGTTTGATGCAGCGTTTTTACCGACAAACAGGTATTCTCCTGTTCCGTTGCTGTTGGCAGTAAACGCCGAAAAGATCGTGTTGTCTTTATCAGCAGTAATGGCATTATTCACCTGGCAAAAACCAGTGATGGATAAAACTAAAGCAAGTAGCGTGAGGTAACTATTTTTCATATTGATGGGAGTTGAATAAACCAAAATACAATGATTACTCTT
This sequence comes from Segetibacter sp., assembly GCA_030146445.1. Classification (GTDB taxonomy): domain Bacteria; phylum Bacteroidota; class Bacteroidia; order Chitinophagales; family Chitinophagaceae; genus Segetibacter. The sequence continues at coordinate 1,313 of JASLBT010000318.1, forward strand.
CATAAATCTATGCCGGAAGAACTTCGAACTTAAGCATTAAACACTGATCATCAGGATGCATTGTAATTTAAAGGCGATTTCCGGCTGCCCTAACACCATTAATCACCGTAGAAATGACCTGGTTTGCAATCAGCACTACTGTTGCACCCTTTTTTACTTATCAGTTGACCCATTGTAATTATGACAAACCGCGCAAGTCAGCACTACTGGTGTAAACGTAGGCCGGCCCAAAAAGGTTGCTTCAGCAGATGTGGAACTAAAGCCTTCTGAAGAGATTTATGAGTAATGTCAGGAGGAGACTCAACAGGAGCATCGTTGCGATGGGTGCGTAAAACCGAAAGTTTTCTTTTTCAATCCTGATGTCACCGGGTAACTTACCAAACCAGTTGAGCTTATTAGAGAAAAAATAAACAAGTACTCCGGCAGCAACAATCACCAACCCGGCAATGATCATATATTTACCCGTTTGCTGGTTCACGTTCTAAAGTTACATCAACCTAAGCCCCGGCCTTGTACATTTATTATTTTATTTTGTTCTCCTAAAACGACGAGAATGCCACGAAGTTTTATTGCAGGGATAGGGAAATACGTTCCCGCACAGGTAATAACAAACGAGGACCTGACGCGATACATGGATACCAGTGATGAATGGATCCAGGAAAGGACGGGGATCAAAGAACGGCGGTTTGCTGATCGCACCAATGAGACAACAACTACAATGGGAGTTGAAGCTGCGAAAGTCGCTATCGAGAGAGCCGGCTTAACTCCCCGGGACATCGACTTCGTAGTATTCGCAACACTAAGCCCGGATTACTATTTCCCGGGTTGCGGGGTTCTTGTTCAACGCGAACTTAAGATGAGGGAAGTTGGTGCGCTTGATGTTCGTAACCAGTGCAGCGGTTTCCTGTATGCGCTGAGTGTCGCTGACCAGTTTATAAAAACCGGCATGTACCGGAACATTCTTGTGATCGGGAGTGAGAAACACTCGTTTGGGCTCGACATGAGTACAAGAGGGAGAAACGTAAGTGTAATTTTTGGAGATGGTGCGGGTGCCGTAGTGCTTAAACCGACTGAGGCTGATGGGCATGGTATTTTAAGTAGCCACCTGCACAGCGACGGTGAAAGCGCTGAACTGCTTGCAATGTTCAACCCGGGCACCCATGCCAACCATTGGACCAGGGAGAACCCGGTTGCTGACTTTGACGACCTGGAAATTGCAGGAATGTTTATGAGTCATGAGATGATCGATAAAGCCCAAAACTTTCCGGTGATGGACGGACAGGCGGTGTTTAAAAAGGCGGTATCGAAATTTCCGGAAGTAATCAATGAAGCGTTGTCGGCCAACGGCATGACGGCAAGTGACCTGGACATGCTTATTCCACACCAGGCGAACCTGCGGATTAGCCAGATGATACAAAAATTGATGCGCTTGCCTGATCATAAGGTGTACAATAATATTCAACGGTATGGTAATACTACCGCGGCAAGTATTCCAATAGCAATGTGTGAGGCCTGGGAAGAACGAAAAATCAAGAGCGGAGACCTTGTTTGCCTTGCTGCTTTTGGTAGCGGATTTACCTGGGCGAGTTCGTTAATTCGGTGGTAATAATGGATTACACAATTTCAGCTTCTAATTATTAGGTGATGTTTGCCATCCTGAAACCGGAACATTATGAAAAAAGTATTTTTAATTGTTTGCGTGTTTGCTTTCTTTTCAGCTTATGCACAACTCGAAAAGAAGTTTTCGGTTTCGCTTCAAAAACAAACCGTGCATGCAACAGTTGAGGGAAACAATAGTGATAAGGTGATTACTATCCATTCTAACACCAGGTCGACCGACCAGTTGAAAATACTGAATGGGAGATGGCAGGCCGAAAAAGACTGGAAACGTTCTTTTGAAATATTTGACTCCACTGAAAATTTTCTGCTTAAGATTCCCGCTGTTAATCAGTCAGCTTACCAGCTTACCATCAAACAATTGCGATCGCAACTTCAAAAGGGTTTGCGGTATTCCTTGTACACTATCGCAATCCCAAAAGATCCTGATCTCGCCGCAAGGGTGCGCGTACGCCGCATTTTAGTTTGCAAGATCAATATGAAATAATCAAGCATGAAGAGAAAACTGGTTTACCTGATCAACCCGGTTGCGGGTACGGTTAAGAAGGATCCGGTAAAATACCTGATTGAAACGAAAACACAGGAAGCACAACTGGAATATGAGATCATCCCCACCAACCCGGCAGGAGATTACGAGTTCTTAAAAGACGTGATCCACACCCGCAAGATAACCGACTTAGTTATGGTTGGTGGCGACGGAACGGTAAACCAGGTGGTGTCAGCATTAAAAGAAGAGCACGTGAAGTTTGGGATAATACCTGCAGGAAGTGGCAACGGCCTTGCTTACTCAGCCGGCATTCCAAAAAACCCGGCGAAAGCCATTAACGTTATCTTCAGCGGTCACTCCGAAAAGGTGGACGCTTTCACGATTAATTCCTCTTTTAGTTGTATGCTTAGTGGCCTGGGCTTTGACGCGCAGGTGGCCCATGAATTTGCAAATAAGGCCTCGAGGGGCCTTTTTACTTATACCCAGCAAAGCCTCTTTCAATACTTCAAGGCTCACCCTTACCAGTTTGAGATCATACTGGATAACTTTTCCTTCTACAGTGACGCCTTTTTGATAAGCATCGCCAATAGTAACCAGTTTGGCAACAACTTCACCATTGCTCCAAAAGCAAGCTTATCGGATGGCTTACTGGATATTGTTATCGTTCAAAAAATGAACAAGGCAAGACTTCCGTTTGCGATTCTTCGCCAGATTCGCGGCAACAACAAGCTGCAGCAGTTGGTCGACGACATCACCACCAAGAATATCCTCTATTTTCAAACTCCATCACTCACGATTAAAAACCTAAAGCTCGCTCCTTTTCATGTGGATGGAGAACCGAGGCCAACAGAAACCGAGTTTAATATAGAGGTCATAAAAGATTGCTTTACATTATTTCAACCGCAATAGGCAAACGGAATTGTGGTAATCGTAGGTACCGGGCAGTCGGATATGGGTTAGATCCCCGGCTGCGGATAATTGTAGCTCAAACGGCAAGTTCTTCAGCTCCCACCCTGGCGTGCGAGCCTGCCGGTTGTTTCTCGGGAAATATGATGTGAAATGCACTTCCCGCAGAAGGTTCAGACTCAGCGTATATATCTCCATGGTGGTTGGCAACTATTTTCTTACAAATGGCCAGACCTATGCCAGAACCGGGGTAAGCATTTTTACCGTACAGACGTTGAAACATCTCAAAGATCCGTGAAGCCTGCGCCTGCTCGAAGCCAATACCATTATCACGAACAATGATGTGGAAATATTTATCCGCACCAGGCAATCCGTTATACGACTGCATCTTTTCGCCGTTTACCTGATCACAGGTTATGGTAATTTCCGCCTGCACGCCAGGTTTAGCAAACTTTAATGCATTGCCAATTAGGTTGTAAAAAAGTTGATTCAACTGGAAACGAACCCCTTCTACTTCGGGCAGATGCTCTGCAGTTAGAATCGCATTCTTTTCAATTATCATCAATTCAAAGTCCGCTTTGATGTTGTCGAGCAGCTCAGTTAAGCTTATTTTTTCTATTTGCTCTTCGTAATGTACCAGCTTGGTAAAATCCAGCAAGTCGGTAATCAGGGTCTGCATTCGTTTTGAGGTAGCAACGATCTTATCAATATGGTCCTTTCCCTTATTTTCCAGCTGGCCGCTATTCTGGATCATGTTTGCGAATGTAGATATCTTGCGGAGCGGCTCCCGGAGATCATGTGAAGCAATGAACGCAAACTGTTCCATCTCGTGAGAATACTCTGACATCTTCTTTTCTGCCTGCTTCCGTTTTTTATCGATATTGTTTAGCACAATTGCTTCCCGCCAAATCAGCAGCAGGAAAATCAAGGTACTGATTAACACCTGTATGCTAACGCCGAAACCAGTGTTATAAAGGCCTGCTTTTTCTCCATAATAGCGCAGAAAACCAAGTGTAAAAGGGACCAGTATGACATAGGGCAACAGTTTGCGGGAAGAGTAGCCTCCGAGATCATCCGACGTAAAAGGTCGAAGCAAAGCGTTGTCGGAATGTAGAAATAGCAAGGACAAAGTTACAAGCATGAAACAAACGATTGTATGCAGCGCTATAAGCGGAAAAGGGCGGATAGTAAGGATGTCGTTGTTACCGATAGTATAACCAAATAATGCAATGAAAGACGACATAAACACCACTAACAGAGGGGCGAGGATCAGGTTGTTTTTGTTTGGCAGCTTGCTTAGGGATAGCAGCATACAACTCCCAAGCAAAGCAAAGTTGATCGACGCGGCAGGCGACATCTTACTGTATGTGTTCCAGGTGATGGTTGACGGATCGAGATGGTCAAACACATAGAACATCTGTATAACTTTAAAGCCACCAATAAGAACAAGATAAAGGGCGAGTACCAGGAAAACGAATTTAGGCGTTCGCACGGAAGATAGCCGCAAGAACAACCAGCATGCGGCGCAGATAAACCCACTCGCCGACAAAGGACTCATGGGCGTCAGGCGAGGGTGAATACTTTTAAGAAAAGGTACATCTAATAGCCAGCCGATGAGTACGGCAAGGGCGATTGCAAGTACGGCATAAGCTGCGTACCGGATGTACAGGTTGAATACTTGGTTTTTCACAGCAGTGGATTGTAGGTGGTTATTCACTTTCGATTAACTGCTGAAAGACTTAAATCTTACAGCAGCATAATGATTATGTACAAGCCTGAAAGAACATTAGGGCTATTAATCTTGGCAGCTACCCGTTACATCAAAGATGGCTTTTTTTCAGCAGCATTGTCGATCAAAAGCATTCGACTGTATCTTGAGCCGTCATTTCTCCGGAAAAAGTTTCCGAAATGATGATTTTCCTGCAATGCTTAAAACAATAAGCAAGAATAGCTGCTCTAACCGAAACCCGTGGCGCTTTCAAACGTGTTCCCCCGGCTCAAGGTAGTGAATTTTTGTGCATGCCAGCATACAGGGCATCCTTCTTGCGGGCAGCTATCGATTGTTGACCTACCTTCATGAATTACACATCACGCTTAAATAAAGCTTTATGAAAAAAGTTTACCCGATTTTTAGTTTGCTGCTGATATGTTTAGCGGCCAACTCGCAGTCCTACACCGGCGAAACCAAGATCAACAAGA
>JASLBT010000152.1 GCA_030146445.1 Segetibacter sp.
TAGCTACTGCAGATATTTCCAAAGTTCTTGACATTAAAGAGGCTGTTCACAATTTCGGTAAAATTCCGTACGGCAAACCAGCTGAGTTCGACGTCGTGATAAAAAATGTGAGCAGCGACTCCATAAAGATTGAAAATGTAAAAGCCGGTTGCGGCTGCACTACTCCTAAATGGCAGGCTGGTCCGTATGCACCGGGAGAAACCTTTAAAGTGACCATGGGATTTAACGGTTATACCGAAGGCCCGTTTGAAAAACTTGTTGACATTATTTTTTCCAATGGCATGAGCAAGCAGGTAAAGTTTTATGGTGAAGGCTATAAAGTTGCCGAGAACCCAGCCCCTGCAAATGGAGCGGTTCAAAAAATGAAAAACTCAGGAAAGTAAACATTCAAGACTAAGTTAAACCTAATAAATCATCATGAAACAGATTACTCTTTTTGTAGCCCTTATGTTCAGCGTAGGTTCATTGCTAGCCCAGTCGCCGATTGAATTTAAAGAAACCAAGCATTCGTTTGGAAAAATTAAGCAGAATGTGCCTGCAACACATTCCTTTACTTTCAAGAACACCTCAGGCAAAGTGGTTGTAATTGAAAGCGCGGTAGCAGGCTGCGGTTGTACAACGCCGGACTATCCGAAAAATGCAATTGCTCCGGGTGCTTCCGAGGAGATCAAAGTAACCTACAATGCAGCTGCCATGGGAACTTTCACCAAAGATGTAACCGTTAAATTAGCTAAGGTTGCCGAGCCGATCGTTCTTAAAATAGACGGCGAAGTTGTGGCTGCCGATGCTGCTGTTTCAAGCGATAAAAAGTCGAAAAGTGTAGCGGACGAACCAAACTCTAAGTCGGGTCCACAATTGAAACCATTGAAGAAGAAAAGCTAACATATTATTTTTCCTCAGAAAAGGCTGCTGAATAAGCGGCCTTTTTTTTTGAAATAAGGGAACGATCTTGTCGTGCTGGCTATCTTTGTCCAATGTTAACCATCAGTCATCGTGGCCAGATGATGCCGGCCTCACCGATAAGAAAACTCGTTCCGTATGCCGAAGCGGCAAAGAAAAAAGGGGTCAAAGTTTATCACCTGAATATTGGTCAGCCTGATATTGAAACTCCACCGCAAATTCTGGACGCCGTCAGGAACTCTGATTTCACCGTTTTAGAATACAGTCACAGCGCCGGTAACGAAAGCTATCGCAAAAAACTGGTTGAATACTACGCCTCAGTTGGTATTCACGTTAACTACAACCAGATCATTGTCACCACGGGCGGAAGCGAGGCCATCCAGTTCGGTTTTATGGCCTGCCTTGATGCCGGTGACGAGGTCATCATTCCCGAACCCTTCTACGCCAACTATAATGGTTTTGCCGTTGCTGCCGGTATAAATGTAGTGCCGGTAACCTCGGGTATCGACACGGGCTTTGCACTCCCACCTATAAGCGAGTTCGAAAAGAAGATCACGTCGAAAACAAAGGCTATAGTTATCTGCAACCCAAACAATCCCACCGGTTACCTGTACACAAACGACGAGATGCAGCAACTCAGGGACCTGATCATAAAACACAATCTTTACCTTTTTGCTGATGAAGCTTACCGGGAATTCTGCTACGAAAAACAGCAGTTTAGTGCAATGCACCTCGAAGGGGTGGACGACCACGTTGTGTTAATGGATACGATCAGCAAGCGATATAGTGCGTGCGGGGGACGCATTGGAGCATTTGTAACAAAAAATAAAAATTTGCTTGAAGCCACGATGAAGTTCGCCCAGGCAAGATTAAGTCCCCCGAGTTTTGCCCAGATCGCCGGAGAAGCAGCGTGTGACCTGCCCGCAGACTACTTTGATACTACAAAAGCTGAGTATAAAAGCCGACGCGACCTCATCGTTAAACGTCTGAATGACATGGAGGGAGTTTTTTGCCCCAATCCCGGCGGAGCCTTTTACGCGATGGCACGTTTACCGATCGACGATAGCGACACTTTTTGTCAATGGCTATTGGAACAGTTTAGTTTCAAGGGGCAGACGGTCATGCTTGCTCCCGCCACCGGGTTTTATGGAACACAAGGGCTGGGCAGGCAGGAGGTGCGCCTGGCGTATGTACTGAACCTGAACTCCATCAACAAGGCCATGGATTGCCTGAAGGAGGCGCTGAGCCAATACCCCGGAAAACAGACCATTGCCTAGCACATTCGTTTGAAAGTAACCTTGTTTAGGCTTCACCTGCCAGCATCTACCTTGAACCATACTGGCTGCAGTTGAGCTGATGAGAAAAACTATTGCATGAAAATTAGTGCGTTTATAAAGGTGTTGAGTGCACTTGCACCCGCTGCCTGGCAGGAAAGCTATGATAATACCGGCTTGCTGGTCGGGAACTCAGAAGCCGATTGTACGGGTGTACTCTGTACGCTCGACGCAACCGAAGCAGTGGTACTTGAAGCGGTAAAGCGCGGATGCAACATGGTCGTTGCGCACCATCCCATTTTGTTCTCCGGCTTAAAAAAGCTTAACGGCAACAACTATGTGGAACGGTGTATTATTACCGCCATCAAAAACGACGTTGCTATTTATGCTATTCATACCAACCTCGATAATCTCGTTACGGGTGTTAATGCAAAAATTGCAGACCGTCTAGGCTTAATCGATCGGACAACCTTGTTAGAGAAGCCCAACACGCTTTTGAAACTGGCCACCTTTGTTCCGCTTGAGCAAGCTGCGCAGGTGAGAGCAGCCTTGTTTTCAGCAGGTGCAGGTAACATCGGAAAATATGACGAATGCAGTTTTAATGTCAGCGGTACAGGAACCTACAAACCCGGGGATGGAAGCAACCCTTTTAAGGGATCAGCCGGTGAACTACATGAGGAAGATGAAGTGAAAATAGAAGTTATTTTCCCGGCAAACCTGCAATCTGTGGTTGTAAGCAGCCTGCTGCGGTCACATCCTTATGAAGAAGTTGCATACGATGTGATTGCATTGGCGAATGGTAATCGCGAAATTGGGAGCGGTTTAGCAGGCCGATTGGCCGCACCAGTTGCAGAGGAAGCGTTTCTCTCGATGTTAAAGCGTGAATTCGACCTCAAGGTCATCCGCCACACTCCGCTGCTGAACAAACCGGTTGAAAAAGTCGCCGTATGCGGGGGATCAGGAAGCTTTTTAATAAAGAATGCGATACAGGCTGGCGCCGATGTATTTGTAACTGCAGACGTGAAATACCACGAGTTTTTCGACGCCGATAGAAAACTTGTGATCGCCGACATAGGCCATTATGAAAGCGAACAATATACCACAGAACTGCTGCATGAGGTTTTGCAAGCAAATTTTCCTACCTTCGCCATCCTTAAAAGTGGTGTTCAGACCAACCCGGTCAACTATTTTTAGGTAAGAAGGAAAGGGAGTTACCAGGGTGTTGGAGCGGCAATTCCACCAGTGGGCGCAAAACTTCCTGAATACAAAAACATTGAAATTTCAAAACATATATGGCTAGCGTAAAAGATTTTTCTGTCGAGGAGAAATTATCCTCCCTGGTGAGGCTACAAAAAGTTGACTCTAAACTGGATGAAATACAAATCCTTAAAGGAGAACTTCCTATTGAAGTAAGTGACCTTGAGGATGAGATCCTCGGATTGCATGCCCGTCAGAACCGTATCGAAGAAGAAATTAATGGCATTACTGACTTTATCGAAAAGAAAAAAGAGCTGATTAAAGAAGCGGAAGCACTTGGCAAGAAATACGAAAAGCAAAGTGAAAACGTAAAGAACAACCGCGAATTTGAAGCCATCAATAAAGAGATGGAAATGCAGCAGCTGGAAATCAAACTCGCTGAAAAGCACATCAAAGATGCAAACGAGGAAATAGCAGAAAAAGCAAAAACGCTTGAAGCTGCAAAAAAACAGATTGCTGCAAAAGAGGGCGTACTTAACAATAAGAAGGGCGAACTCGAAAAGATTATCACCGATACGGAAAAAGAAGAGAACCACTTCAAAGAACTTAGCGGCGAAGCACGTACTGCCTTAGACGAACGACTCCTGTTTTCTTACGACCGTATTCGCACCAACTACCGCAACGGTCTTGGCGTAGTGCCGGTATTAAGAGACTCCTGCGGAGGATGTTTCAATGCCATTCCACCACAAAAGCAAAGCGAGATCAAACAACATAAAAAGATCATCGTATGTGAAAACTGCGGTCGTATCCTGGTTGACCCGGAGTTACATGACGCGGTTGAACTAAAGTAATGGCTTAAGAAAAACTTAGAAAGGGTGCTTCCATGCACCCTTTTTTATTTAGGTAAATGAATAATATGAGTAGACTCTTTGCACTGGCGATTATATGCTTATTCAGCATTTCTTCCGGTGCCCAGAAAGTTTTCGACTTCAACAGTACTTGCCAACAGGCTTATCTCGAAATCACAAAACTGAAACTGGGCGTCGGGCAACAACTGATTAACGAAGCACGAAGCCAGAACGCCAACAACCTTATCCCCTACCTGCTGGAGGGTTATATCGACTTCTTTGTGCTGTTTTTCAACGAAGATCCAAACGAATATAAACGGCGGAAGAACAACTTCAACGTCCGGCTCGACGCATTCGATGAGGGCTCTCAAAGTTCTCCGTTTTATAATTATTGCAGGGCAATCACCTTCATTCAGCGTGCGGCAGTTGAAATAAAGTTCGGCGAACGCCTGGGTGCAGGTCTTGATTTCAAAAAGGCGTTTTCACTGATAAAGCAGAACCGCCGCGACTTTCCGCGGTTTATGCCGAACAACATGATCTATGGCCCGCTACAGGTAGTGATTGGAACAGTACCCAAAAACTATCGTTGGGCTGCCAACCTGTTCGGATTACGTGGTTCTATCAGCGAGGGTATGAATACCATGAGGAGCTTTCTCAACAGTAACGACCAATATGCCAGGTTGTTTCAAAACGAAGCCGCTTTTTATTATTGTTACCTGAAATACTACCTCGAAAATAAACCTGACGAGGTGTTCCGGTTTATCAACACCCGGAAACTTGACCTTGTAAATAACCACCTTTTTACCTACCTGGCTGCAAATCTTGGAATAAATAATAAGCAAACCGACTTCGCCCGGAACGTTATTCTCCGGCGTAACACTTCGCCTGAATACCTGAGTACGTCGGTGTGGGATTTTGAATTGGGCTATGCCAAACTTCATCATCTCGAATGCCAGGAAGCAATTGTTTACTTCGAAAGGTTTATCCGGAATTTCAAAGGCCGGTTTTATGTAAAGGACGTTTTACAAAAAATAAGTTGGGCACATTACCTGCTGGGCAATATGCCCGCTGCAGAAAATGCCCGGCAGCGTCTTTTGAGAAGTGGCAATACTGATACCGACGCCGACAAAAAGGCTCAGAAAGATGCAAAGTCGAACCTTTGGCCAAATATGCTGCTGCTTAAGGCCCGATTACTCAGCGACGGCGGTTATCACAGGGAAGCGCTGGGCTTATTGCATGGAAAAAGCAGCGCAAGTTTCGCTGACCGCGGACAGGCGCTTGAATTTAATTACCGGGTAGCCAGGATTTATGACGACCTCGGCAATGATGATACCGCTGTAACGGCATACCTCGCGGCCATAAAGCTCGGTGAAAACCGCAAAGAATATTATGCCGCCAGGGCGGCCTTACAGATTGGCTACATCTACGAAAAAAGAGGGAACAAAGCACAAGCTATTGCCTATTACGAGAGGTGTATTTCAATGGAGGACCACGAGTACAAGGACTCGCTCGACCAACGCGCAAAGGCTGGTATTGCCCGGTGTAAAGGGCAATAGTCTAATGCTGTTGCTTTCCAGGTAACCGGGATGAAACTGTTCATTAGTTTCGGGCAGGCAAATAACTTAGTATATTATCTTTACCGTATGCTCCGGAAATTGCTGATACAGAACTACGCCATTATCGACGAAATTGAAATCCAGTTTTCAAACCAGCTCAACATCATTACCGGCGAAACCGGCGCCGGTAAAAGCATACTGATGGGCGCGCTAAGCCTTATCCTCGGCGACCGCGCCGATACATCGGCATTACAAAACAGGGAGAAGAAATGTTTTGTTGAAGGCTTCTTTACAGTGATGAACAAAAAAGACGTTTCCGCCTTTTTAAAAGAAAATGAATTTGACATAGAAGAAGAGCTTGTACTTCGAAGAGAAATTGGTGCTAACGGTAAGTCGCGCGGCTTTATAAATGATACTCCTGCTACCCTGTTGCAGCTACGTACACTAGCTTCATTGCTGGTAGATCTGCATCAACAATTCGATACGCTCGAACTTGGCGACATCGACTTCCAGCGCGAAGTGTTGGATGCACTTGCAGCAAATGACGAGTTGCTGAATAAATACCAGCAATCGTACCGGCTGTGGCAACGTAGTAAAAAAGAACTGGAGCAATTACAGGAGCAGAAATCGGGATTCACTAAGGAAGCTGATTACAACCAGTTCTTATTTGATGAGCTGGCAGAACTTAATCTTTCGGGCGATGAGCTCGAGGACCTTGAGACAGAATTAAAGATGCTGAACAACAGCGAGGACATCAAAACTGCGTTAACCAGGGCTTATTTCGACCTAAAAGAAAGCGAACAACCGATCGTTCAGCAACTAAAAATTATCTCAAACCAATTGCAGGGATTTGCTGCATTCCATCCTCAACTTCCAGGCGTCATCGAACGCCTTCAAAGTGCCCAAATAGAACTGCAGGATATTTCGGAAGAAGTTGACCGGCTGAATAATCATGTACAATTTGACCAGTCGCGGATAAACGCCATCAACGAGCGGATCTCGGCAGGCTATAAATTGCTTAAAAAACACGGGGTACGTTTAACAAGCGAACTTCTGCAGATACAAGCCGAATTGGAAACTAAGTTGACTGCCGTTTTGCAGATCGACGACCTGATACTCGCAAAAGAAAATGAGCTGTCGGAACACCGGGCCAGGATGGAGGAGTCCTCAGCTTTATTGACTTCTAAAAGGCAAAAGCAGGCAAAGCCTCTTGAAGATAAAGTGAATGCTTTATTGATACAGGTGGGCATGCCCAATGCCAGGTTGAGAGTTCAGCTAACAAACGGTGCATACCACATGCATGGTAAAGACTTAATTGAATTTTTATTCGATGCCAATAAAAGCAACCGCTTTGAGCCCATCCGCAAAGTGGCAAGTGGTGGAGAACTCAGCCGGCTTATGCTTTGTATCAAATCCCTCGTCGCACAGTCTATCGATTTACCAACACTTATTTTCGAC
>JASLBT010000256.1 GCA_030146445.1 Segetibacter sp.
CGAAACTGTAGCGGATACTTCAACGGGCCTGGGCTACACTAAATGGCGCACTGCTCGTGGTAGTTTTCAAGCACTATCTCCGAGCGTTCGAATGAGTAGCCCTGGTAACGGGCATAAACTTCATCAAGCACTTCTTCAACCTCTTCAATGGATTTCAACGTGACCAGCCGGTTTCTAAACTGCTTTATGTCGGGCAGTCCTTTGAGGTAATTCGAATAATGGCGACGCATTTCGTTGATGCCGACCACTGATCCTTTCCAATCAACGGACTTTCTGAGGTGATTTTTACTAACGTTAATTCGCTCTTCAAGAGTTGGTGCAGCCATCAATTCTCCATGTTCAACAAAGTGTTTGATCTCCCTGAAAATCCAGGGGTAACCTATTGCTGCGCGACCAATCATAATACCATCTACACCGTAGCGGTTTTTATAATCAAGTGCCTTAGCGGGACTGTCGATGTCACCATTACCGAAAACCGGAATGGTGATGCGCGGGTTATTTTTGACCTTAGCTATGAGGCTCCAATCTGCTTCACCCTTGTACATCTGGCTGCGGGTCCGGCCGTGTATAGCCAAAGCCTGTATGCCCACATCCTGCAGTCGCTCGGCCACTTCCTCAATGTTTTTGGTGTTTTCGTCCCAGCCCAGCCGGGTTTTTACCGTCACCGGAAGCTTAGTCGACTTTACTACCGCATCAGTAAGCCTGACCATCAGGTTAATGTCTTTCAAAACGCCTGCCCCTGCTCCTTTGCAGGCTACCTTCTTTACGGGGCATCCAAAGTTGATGTCCAGTAGATCCGGGTTCGTTACATCTACAATCCGCGCTGCCATCGCCAGGCTGTCTTCATCACCACCAAAAATCTGAATGCCGATTGGACGTTCATAATCGAAAATGTCGAGTTTTTTCCGGCTTTTTATCGCATCTCTGATCAAGCCCTCACTGCTGATGAACTCAGTATACATCAGGTCAGCCCCGTTATCCTTGCATACTGCCCGAAAAGGCGGATCACTCACATCCTCCATCGGCGCGAGCAAAAGCGGAAATTCCGGAAGTTCTATATTACCAATTCTAACCATAATGTTGTTTTGTGCGTTTGTTGGCCTAACAAATTACAAATTCAGGACCTTGAATTCACCCCTGTAGCTTTACCGATGGGGTAATCGTATAATCAAGGTCGCTGATGGCAGCGGGCTTGACCCAAACACCGGTTTTTACACGAAATTCATTGCACGGGCTTAGATAATCAAAATAGGCTTGCAAAGGCTACCTTCCCATATACACCATCAATATCTGAACATCGCTTGGATTAACCCCACTTATCCTGCTGGCCTGCCCTAAAGTTGTGGGCCGTATCTTCAGAAACTTTTGCCTTGCCTCATTTGACAGCGAAACAATTTTTGTATAGTCAAAGCTATCTGGTATGGTCAGCTGATCCAATGTATTCAGCTTGTCCACCAGTTCCTTTTCTTTATTGATATAAGCATCATACTTCACCTGTATCTCGGTTTGCTGAAGTGTATCGATGTCGTACGAGTCAAGAAGCTGGTCCAACTTGCCTGAAGCTTTCTGCATTGCACTTAATTCCACACCAGGTCGCAATAACAGTTGATTGATGCGTTGCTTTTTCAAAATCGGCGCAGAAGGGACGCTTTCGAGGTAGGTATTAATCTCTTCGGGTTCGGCAAAGTAGTCTTTCAGAATACCCTTAAGCAGTTCAACATTGCTTCGCTTCGCTGCAACTTTATCCATTCTCTCCTGCGACGCCAGGCCAATACGGTAGCTGCGTTCCGTTAATCTTAGATCAGCGTTATCCTGGCGCAACAGGGTTCTGTATTCAGCACGGCTGGTAAACATCCGGTACGGCTCATCTGTGCCTTTGCTGATCAGGTCATCTATCAATACGCCAATATAAGCATCACTCCTTTTCAGGATAAAAGGCGGTTCTTGCCGAACCTTCAAATGGGCATTAATGCCTGCCATTAAGCCCTGGCATGCAGCTTCTTCATAGCCGGTAGTTCCGTTGATCTGTCCGGCAAAGAATAAGTTTGAAATTCCTTTTGTCTCGAGCGAATAGGTTAACTGAGTTGGTGGAAAATAGTCGTATTCAATCGCATATCCCGGTCTGAACATCTTACAGTTTTCAAACCCCGGAACCATTTTAAGTGCCGTATGCTGCACATCTTCGGGCAATGATGTCGAAAATCCATTTACATAGATCTCAATGGTGTTGAACCCTTCAGGTTCAACAAACAATTGATGGCGATCACGCTCCGCAAAACGGTTGATCTTGTCTTCTATGCTCGGACAGTACCTCGGGCCAACTCCTTCTATTCTTCCCTGGTACATTGGACTTTTGTCAAAACCGGTTTTCAACATCTCATGAACTTCGGAGTTCGTGTAGGTGATAAAACAGCTCCGCTGTTGTTCCGGTGCAATTTTCTTTGTATTCAGATAGGAAAACCCCACGATCTCGTCATCACCCTTTTGCTCCTCCATTTTACTGTAATCGAGGCTTCGTCCATCTATCCTCGGTGGTGTACCTGTTTTAAGACGATCGCTCTCGAATCCGAGCGATACAAGCTGTTCCGTAATCCCCGTTGCTGCTTTCTCCGCCATTCGTCCTCCGCCAAACTGCTTTTCACCGATGTGTATCACTCCATTCAGGAAGGTTCCACTGGTAATGACCACAGCATTGGCCGATATTTCGTGTCCGAGCCCCGTGACGACCCCACACGCCTTACCTCCTTCTACGATGAGGCTATGTACGGTATCCTGGTAAAAGTCAACATTAGGGGTATTTTCAAGCATCTCCCGCCATTTATTGGCGAACAGGTTTCTATCACTTTGTGCACGTGGACTCCACATTGCAGGACCTTTGCTCTTGTTGAGCATTCTAAACTGGATCATACTCTCATCCGTGACAATACCACTATAGCCGCCGAGTGCGTCAATTTCGCGGACAATCTGCCCTTTGGCGATGCCACCCATCGCCGGATTACAGCTCATTTGCGCAATGGTCTGCATATTCATTGTGATCAGCAGCACCTTACTACCAAGATTTGCAGCCGCTGCCGCAGCTTCACAACCCGCATGCCCTGCACCGGCCACAATCACATCATATTTCTGGAACATCAATTTTATTTAGGACGTCAAAGATACACTCACCAGAATGTTTCCCGTGGAACATCATTTCGAAGTTTGAGGACAAGCAAAGTCCTGCACTGCTATCACATTGCCATTTTTATAACGTGCAAGACCGATACCTACTTCAGTATACCTGGGATTTAGTAGTGCCTTGCGATGACCAACGTCTGGAATACCCTGATCAATGAGGAGAAAGACCAGGGACAAAACTGTATTCATTGCACCGACGCTTATGTTCTCACCGGCACACTTAACTATACCGGCTCCGTTCATCCGAACGTCGAACGAAGCTCCAGTAGTGGAAGTATGGGAGGCACGCGCATTCTTTGAAGCAAGATCCGCGGCATGAGCAGCAGCAAGGCGCAAAAGAGAACTGTTTGGCGTCAACACAGGCAGGTTGGTAGCCCCATACAGATCCTGCTTGAGACTTTTAGCGTAGTCGGTATTCAAATTAGGATACACCTTAAGAATAGGCTCAATAACACTATCCCACATCGCCCGGGGCCGTAAACGCGTATAATTGGTCCAATAAAACCATTCTTTCACATCAGCAGGTAAAGAAGAGAAAGGAATACTCGTAGCATAAGCCGATTCTATTTCGGCTTGCTTTGCCGGTAATGGTGGAAGCGGTTTGATTTCGATGCGGGCAGTACTAAAGTGTTGCGACAACGCAGGCACAGATAAAAAAAGCAGGACGGGGAATAACACACGTTTCACGTGGAACAAGAAGCTTTTCATCAGCTATTTTGCTGCAAATAGACGCAAATAATGATCCTCCCGCTCCCTAATAGTTGTTATTTCACGTTTCGTTTTGTCTTTGTAACCACACAGATGGAGAGCGCCGTGGAAGATCACCCGGGTCAACTCCTCATTGAAAGATGTCCTGAGCGATATACTGTTATCAGATACGCGGTCCAGGCTGATGTACAACTCCCCTATTCTAGGGCTGGCTAGACCTGCAGACAAGTCAAACGTAACAATATCAGTGAAATAGTCGTGATTGAGAAAGCTTTTGTTGATCCCGAGCAAGTATTCGTCTGAACAGAATATGTAATCCAGCCGTTCAAGGTCATAACCTTCCAGGTGAAAAATTTCCTCGATCTGTGCTTTAAGCTGCTTTGACCGTGTTAACCTGGATTTTTGATATGGGTGGTGAAAATGGATTTTAGACAAAACATGTATTTACTCCAAATTTCGTAAGTATTTCCGCTGCGGAGCCGATACTTTTGATTTGAAATGAAAAAGCTGTCAGAAGTTCAAATTGGTCATACCGTAGTCATTCACTCTTTTGAGCAGGATGAGATCTTTATTAAGTTAATGGAGATGGGCTGTATTCCTGGTGAGAAGGTCAAGGTTGAACAGGTCGCCCCCTTGGGCGATCCTATTTCAATTTCCGTCGCAGGATATAACCTCAGCCTCCGGCTAAACGAAGCTGAACACATTCTTGTAGAAGACGAAAAACAACAGTAATGAAGATCGGCCTGTACTTCGGCTCTTTCAACCCGGTGCACCAGGGACATCTTATAATCGCCAGCACTATTGTGGAAGCAGCACTTGTTCAGCAGGTATGGTTTATTGTATCGCCGCAAAATCCACTGAAAAAGTCGAACACCCTGCTTAATGAATACCATCGGTTACACCTGGTAAACCTTGCAATCGAAGGTGATAATCGCCTTAGGGCCTCTGATATCGAGTTTAAACTCCCACGTCCTTCGTATACAATCGACACTTTGATTTACCTGCACGAAAAATATCCTCAACATTCATTTTCCGTTATCATGGGATCAGATAGCTTCCAGAACATTGGAAAATGGAAAAACTCGGAACTATTACTCAAAAATTACACACTATTGGTGTATACACGTCCCGGCTTCGCTGTAAGTACAACGCGCGAAAACGTTCAGCTATTAGACGCCCCACTACTAGATATTTCAGCAACATACATTCGCTCAGCAATAGCTGCGAAAAAGTCTGTCAGGTACTTGTTGCCCGACAAGGTGCTGAACGAAATTGATACAAACCGGTATTACCAGTAATCAGATGAGCCATCCCAGGAGCAAAGCCGCAAGAACTATAAAGGGCGAGGGAAAGCGGGTAAACTGTAGAAGAGAAAACGTAATCAACACGCCAAAAAGGTTCGACCAGACGAACGGAACCGATATCGATTTAAACAATAGAATGGTAGCCCCCCACATAATCCCTACTACAACTGCATTAATACCTTCCATTGCCCTGAATACAACTACATGTTTCTTTAGTATTTGCCAGATCGGGTAAAAGAAAAGGACTAACAACAAACTTGGAAGAAAAATGGCTACACTTCCGATAACGGAACCCAGTACCTGGTACTGCGGTCCCATGTCGCGGAGAACCATTCCGCCAATGAAAGAAGCAATTGAGAAAACCGGCCCCGGAAAGGCTTGAACCATCCCGGCACCAGTCAGGAAGTCCCCCGCATTTATGTAACGTGTTTGCGGCCGGTTTACGTACTGTTCAAACATCATAGGAATAAGCACACTTCCACCGCCAAACACGAGGCTACCGAACCTGTAGAAGTTCTCAAAAAGATTAATGGGTTTTCTTAGTTCCCACTGGTGAATTCGGGCCAGTTCGCTAAAGACGCCCGCAATTACAAACAGCGCTACAAACAGCGAAAGGTTACCCCATTTTATCGGTTTCGGTTTTTCCGCCGAATCAGGAATTCTTTTATCACTAAAGTTACTTATGATGCTTCCAAGTAAAATGAGGGCCGGGAAGACCCATGGCGACGTAATGAGCACAGTTACGACCATCGCACCAAGCATAATAAGGAGTGTCGCCTGGTGCTTAATGGATATGCGGGAACTTTGAAACGCCGAATAAGCGAGAAAGCCCACAGCCATAGCCGGGATGAATTGGAAGATATTATCGTTGGTAGAATTCACGTTGAGGTACGTCAGCAAAAAACTCAACGCCGCCATCATCGTGCACGCGGGGAGAATCCAAATGGCTAAGGTTATAATTGCCAGCCACACCCCACCCCTTCGGTATCCAATCAACGTAAGGGTTTGGCTGCTGCTGGCGCCCGGGAGCAGCTGAACAAAAGCGTTTAACTCTAACAACTCCTCCTCCGAGATGTAGCGGTGCCTTTGTACAAAAAGTTTGTGCATTCGAATGAAGTGCATTTGTGGACCCCCAAAAGCTGTAACGCTGTGTTGCAGTACAGCTCTTAAAAAAGGGATATGGCGCAAAAGAACCAATCGACGTGTGAGAATTTATGCGTTATACATTAATATGCAGATCACTATATCTAAGTTATTTTTTTAATCCGATCTCACGTAACCGCTCGTCGAGGTATTCCCCAGCCGTAACGTCGGCGTAAGCCTTTGGATGTTCTTCCGAAACGCAGTTGCCGAGACAAGCAAGACTCATGTTCATCTTTGGGTGCAGAAAAAAAGGCATCGAAAACCTCGAAGTATGCCAGAGATCTTGCGAAGGATTTACTACCCGGTGCGTAGTACTCCTCAGCTTATTGTTGGTAAGACGCTGAAGCATGTCTCCGACATTTACGACGATTTGTTCCTGCAACGACGTTACTCCTACCCACTGGTTTTGCTTCGATAGAATTTCGAGCCCATCTGCCGAAGCGCCAACCAGCAACGTGATCAGGTTGATATCCTCATGCTGCTCGGCCCTCAGCGCACTTGCTGGTTCCTCCGTAATGGGTGGGTAGTGAATACAACGCAGTATGGAATTACCATTGTGAATATAAGCATCAAAATAATGTTCGTCTAAATCAAGATACAAGGCGATCGCCTGTAGCAACGACCTTCCGCTTTTTTCGAAATTTCTATATACTGCATAAAGTGTATCGTCAAAACCTTCTACTTCCCGTACCGAAACGTTGGGTGGGTATTCGTCACTTATTGGATCGCCGTCCTCAACCTTTTGACCATACTGAAAGAATTCTTTAAGGTCAGGTGAATCACTGCCTTTAGCGTGTTCACGACCAAAGCTTGTATAACCTCGCTGACCGGCAAGTCCCGGTATCTGGTAGCTGGTCTTCTGTTGCAAGGGTAACGAAAAAAACTGTTGAACATATTCGTATAAATGCGAAATCAGAATATCAGGTATTCCATGGTTTTTGACTGCCACAAAGCCAACATCTTCATAAGCTTTACCCAGCTGCTGCACAAATGCTGCTTTCCTTTCAGGATCTCCACCCGTAAAATCTTTCAAATCCACTACCGGAATAGACATAAATAACTTTTTTGTGATACAACACAAATGTACGCAGATGAAAAAACCCACGTATGAATTGTGCTCAACTCTGAAAATGAGTTAGATCAAATCTACACTCGCTCCGGGTGCTTAGTAATCATCACCTAACCAGCCTTGAACTATTGAACATGCGATAAAAATCTCGTGTAGCCTATTCGGTTGAAGCACAACACTACCACTGTTCAACCGCAAAGGTTGGTTAGATCATTCCCTATGAATAATTAAATTGCTATACATAAAAAACCCACCGGGCGGTGGGTTATAAGTTAGTTACCATATTCACTCAGAAATTTTATGCGCATAATCTTCAATTGCTCCCACTCATAGCCGCTATCTGCCAGCTCTTCCTGTGCAACCTGTAGTGACGATGTCTCACAGGTTCTGAAGTAATCGATTATTTCATCCTGCTCATCTTCGTCCAACATATCATCAATCGCATAATCCAGATTAAGTTTTGTTCCACTCGCAACGATAGTCTCCATTTCCTCCAACAGAACTTCTAACCTGAGGTCTTTGTTTTTCGCGATTGTTTCCAGCGACATTCTTTTATCAACGTTCTGAATAATAAAAATTTTGTTGCTGCTTTTATTGGCAACACTTTTCATAACGAAGTCGTCGGGCTTTTCAATGTCGTTCTCCTCAACGTATTTGGCTATCAGTTCGACGAAAGGTTTACCATATTTGATAGCCTTGCCTACACTGACGCCCTGGCACTTCTCCAGTTCTTTTAAAGTGGTAGGGTAAAGAATAGACATGTCCTGCAAAGAGTTCTCAAGAAAGAGAACAAACGGTGGCAAGCCTTTCTTTTTAGCCTCTTTCTGACGCAACTCCTTCAGCATTTCAAACAAGGTATCATCAGCTGCTGCCGGCGCGCTATTATTGGTGTTGTCGGACTCTTCGTCGTCCTCCGCATTTGCGTCGTCAAACTTGTTGTAAAGAGCTATTTTAAAGCTCACTGGTTTTTTCAGGAACACCTCGGAGTTCTCCGTGAACTTAAGTAAGCCATATTCTTCTATGTCTTTACGAATGAAGTTCTCAAGCAACATCTGCCTGATCAGACTGTTCCAATAATGAGCATCCTCGTCGTTGCCAATGCCAAAAACATTTAACGCATCGTGACGGTACATTTTGATCTGAGGTGTAAGCTTACCCATCAATACGCTTACAACATAATCAATGGTAAAACGCTCATCAAGGGCTTTTACTGCTTTCAACACTTTTACAACGTTGTCTTTAGCCTCAATCTTTTCCTTAGGCATACAGTTATCGCAACCCCCGGTGTTTTTACAGCCATCGGTATCCCAGTCTTCGCCAAAATAATGGAGTAGTATTTTCCGGCGACAAACGCTGCTTTCGGCATAGCTGACCGTTTCGTTGATCAGTTGCGCACCAACTTCCCGTTCACTAAGCGGTTTGTCGCGAAGAAAATGTTCCAGCTTTGAGACGTCTTTATGCGAATAATACAGGATACACTTCCCTTCCATACCATCGCGACCAGCACGGCCGGTCTCCTGGTAATAATTCTCTATCGACTTGGGGATATTATAATGTATAACAAAGCGGATATCCGGCTTGTCGATACCCATTCCAAAAGCAATGGTGGCGACAATTACCTGTGTATCTTCTTTCAAAAACTGATCCTGCCGATCGGCACGCAACTTCGAGTCGAGCCCGGCATGATATGCAACAGCTTTTATCTTATTGGCAACCAGTATTTCCGCAAGTTCTTCGGTCGTCTTCCGGTTTAAGGTGTAAATAATGCCGCTGCCCCCTTTATTCTGAGAAATAAACCGCACGATATTTTTTATCGTCTGGTCTTTTTTCACCTTTGGTTGTATCTCGTAGTAAAGGTTCGAACGGTTAAAAGACGAAATATAAACGTTTGGATTTCTCAAACCCAGGTTTTTTAAGATATCGCTTTGCACCTTCGGTGTGGCCGTGGCAGTAAGTGCAATAATCGCAACGTTCGGGTTGATGATAGTCATCATTTCTTTAAGCCGGCGATATTCCGGTCTGAAATCATGCCCCCATTCCGAAATACAATGCGCCTCGTCAACAGCAAAAAAGGAGATCTTGAGGTCACTAAAAAAGTCGAGGTTATCCTGCCTCGTAAGGGTTTCCGGCGCCACGTACAACAGTTTGGTTTTGCCGTCAATCAGGTCGGCCTTTACCTCCTTCTGTTGCGCCTTGGTAAGTGAGGAGTTTAGAAAATGCGCCACATGATCCTTTTCACTATAACCGCGAACCAGGTCAACCTGGTTTTTCATCAACGCTATAAGCGGGCTAACGATGATCGCACAGCCTTCCATGATTAAGGCCGGCAGCTGGTAGCAAAGACTTTTGCCCCCACCAGTCGGCATGATTACAAAGGTGTCTTTACCGTCGAGTAAACTATTGATTGAAACCTCCTGGGTTCCTTTAAATGCATCGAAACCAAAATGGTCAAGGAGCGCTTTGTGGATATCGTATTTATGATTGGATTGGGGTTCTGCCTTTGGAGTCTTCTTTTTTGGTGCGGCAGCAGCGGATGCCGTCTTCTTTGTTGCAGGTTTCTTGGTAGTTGGTGCCATTTGTCAATATTTCTTGCTTCTCCACAATCGTGGCCTCTTCAGTTTATTTCGTTAAGATATCTGATTTCTTAGGGTAGCCAGCAGAAGAAAAACAAGGCAACTTAGGTTGCGACGCTCCATTCAACAGCATAACCCTCTGCAGCGGTTTTTAAAAACCGACGGCAAATCTACTAAAAGCCAACATCTTTAAAAAGGGTTGCGTGTTAAAGTTGCAATTCAGCGCCAGGTGGCTGGTGCTGCACGGCAGTAAATTAATAAACAATTTTTGATTTTAATAAGTTATTACAGGCACAGGAAAAGGCGTGTACTTTTGCGGCGTATGAAATCATCCATACTTCAAACCGCCATCCGAACGATTAAGCTCGAAGCATCCTCGATTACCGGCTTACTTGAAAACCTCGGCGACGACTTTGAAAAGGTGGTAGAAACGATACACAAATCAAAAGGTCGCCTGATTATAAGTGGTGTAGGGAAGAGCGCCATCGTAGCACAGAAAATTGTCGCAACGTTAAACAGCACGGGAGCCGCTGCTTTGTTTATGCATGCGGCGGATGCCATCCATGGTGATCTTGGCATGATCCGTTCCGACGACATCGTAATGCTGATGAGTAAAAGCGGTGAAAGTGCGGAAATAAAGGTGTTGGTGCCATTGGTTAAAGGCTTTGGCAACCCGCTGATCGGAATGGTAGGTAATATGAACTCTTTTTTAGCGCGGCAAAGCAATTATGTAATAAATACTACCGTTAGTATGGAAGCTTGTCCAAACAACCTCGCTCCAACAAACAGTACTACAACCCAGATGGTAATGGGTGACACACTGGCTGTTTGCCTCATGGAACTAAATGGGTTTACGGGCAGTGATTTTGCAAAAATTCATCCGGGAGGCAACCTCGGCAAGCGATTATACCTCAAAGTGCAGGATCTGTTTGGCGAAAACACAAAGCCACAGGTTTTACCCGGTTCCACGTTGAAAGAGGTAATTGTTGAAATAACCAGGAACAGGCTTGGGGCTACGGCAGTTGTTGATGAGGAAGAACAGCTGATCGGGATCATCACTGACGGCGACCTTAGGCGTATGCTCGAAAGAAGCAGCAGTCTTGAAGCAATCACAGCGCGCGACATCCTGACCTTGAATCCGAAGACCATTTTTGCGGATGAACTTGCGGTTACTGCATTGGATTGCCTGCGAAAGAATGATATCAACCAGCTGATTGTCTTAGACGTAAAAGGGCATTACGCCGGGGTATTACACCTGC
>JASLBT010000310.1 GCA_030146445.1 Segetibacter sp.
GGTTAAGCTTATGTTATAGAGGTTATATGGGGAAAAATGGGTGTCGGGTATTGGGTATTATGGTATTGGGTATTTAGGGCCGGGAAGTTGATAAGTTGATAGCTTGAATAGTTGATCAGTTGATAGGTTGAATAGTTGATAGGTTTAGTTCTTATATTCTTGCTCCAATACAGGCTAAAAAAGAATACGCATGAAAAACCCATGCTGAAGCCACAGTAGCACTAAGCTTAATCGAGGAACGTGGGGTTAGGTAGTGGGTATTGTGGTATTGGGGAAAGTTGATAGGTTGAATAGTTGATACGTTGAGTTTTATATTCCTGCACTAGTACACGCTGGAAAAGAGTACGCATGAAAAACCCATGCTGAAACCACAGTAGCACTAAGCTTAATCGAGGAACGTGGGGATAGGTAGTGGGTATTGTGGTATTGGGGAAAGTTGATAGGTTGAATAGTTGATAAGTTGAGTTTTATTTTCCTGCACCAATACAGGATAGAAAAGAGTACGCATGAAAAACCCATGCTGAAACCACAGTAGCAGTAAAGCTTAATCAAGGAACGTGGGGTTAGGTAGTGGGTATTGTGGTATTGGGAAAGTTGATAGGTTGAATAGTTGATACGTTGAGTTTTATATTCCTGCACTAATACAGGCTAGAAAAGAGTACGCATGAAAAACCCATGCTGAAACCACAGTAGCAGTAAAGCTTAATCAAGGAACGTGGGATTAGGTAGTGGGTATTGTGGTATTGGGGAAAGTTGATAGGTTGAATAGTTGATAGGTCGATTTGTTGAGATCTGAACTTGTGCAATAAATGCAAATAGGCATGAAAACAAAATTTATTTACTTATCGCACAGCCAAATTGCAACTATTGTATGTATACATTATTCACGGGCTGAAAGTTGCTGAAACGCCCACCAAACCGGGACTTCGTTTTGACGGTTATGGGCATGCACTATCCAGTAGTGGTTCGGCTTATTAAACCTGGCGGCACAACTACGCAATTGCGATTATCGGAGCTTTCAAATATAGTAAGGCTGCATTTCTCCTTGATCTCCCCTGGATCAATTAGATTAACCTGAAAAAACTATTCATTTTGATAACTGGTATGATAGTTTAATTTTTAGAATTTGGGTGTATGTTTACTTTAACTATAGATCCATGTCGGATTACACTTGCAGTGGCATTTTAGATCCGGCGTCATCAAGCATTTGCCTTTTCGTTTACTCAAAACCCAGACAAGAATTTATAAAAGATTATTTATGAGAAGAGGATTATTTGTGATGTTTTTGACAATGCTGTTTAGCACAGCAATCAATGCCCGGGAAAAAACTTTTATGCGTTTTTATAGCCGGGAAGGAAAAAGATTTTCCCACGGATTTTATAACGGTGTAACAGATACTTCAGTATTTGTATTCAAAAACAATAAAAAAGTTGAGATCCCAATACACAAAATTGGTGTAATCAAATTACGCAGAGGTGCAGGACATACTGGTATCATTGGGGCTGCAATAGGCGGAGCAACACTCGCCGCTTTATTCGTATCAAACGCGGACAAAGATGGAGAAGCCTTGTCTGGCCCTGGGGTGAGCTTTGTAGGAGGTCTCGTAGTTGGTGGATCTTTAGGGGGGTTAGTAGGCTCGGTAATTTCTTACTTTGAGAAAAGTGTTTCTTTTAAGATTAACGGAAACATTACTGCGTGGCAGGAACAAAAAAATTTGATTGCAAGATTACCATCCACAAACAAGTAAATGAGCTACCCTCTACACCCTTGTTTTGCCTAAACCCAAAGCGAGTTTGGGACAACGGAAAAAGGGCCAGACACACCGGGGTTAATTTTGGATGTGTTAAAACAGCATAGAACAACGTCTGCTCTTCGACCATCAGCAAGGTCGTGCAAGACCTGCGATCGCACTCTTAAGGCACGTCAAGAGACATCTGCCGACAGATAACTATTGGTAAGGTAGAACCCCGCAACCAAATCACCGGGCGGAATGCCATCTGATTCGCAGACACCAGTACTCTTGTTGATCTATCAAGTGGGTTACGAGGGGGGGATAATTTTCATCCCCCAATGCTTGCCAAGTTTCTTACACAATGCCGGCACCAGCTTACAAATAGTCTTGACAACCCATCTTAAGTACATCGGTGATGATCATGTCTTTGATTTCAGCTTTCTGTTTCTGCTCTTAGTTGTCATGGTAGAAGGAACGATCGAAAACCGCTGGTACTTTGACAGGTTCACCCTACCCCCAAGGGGATAAAACTAAAGGTAATCCCGTGAACCACGTGCTCCGTTAGCCCGCGATTTTCCGCAGTTACTCCGTAGCCCACGGTTTAAACTATTACTTCCACTATTTTAGCAGTACAATCTTGTCAGCGACCCGGGTTCCCAGAGGTCCCCCGCTGTAAGTTCATCAGCCGAAAATCATTAAATTGCTTCCCATGCATACACCCCGCATCCTCCTGCTCATTCTCTCTATTACGCTATCGGCAATCGCATACCACGCCCCTGCCCAGAAGGCCCCGGGCTGGCCCCAGATCACCCGTGAAAACAAACCGTGGACCCGTTGGTGGTGGCCCGGTAGCGCGGTCGACAAAGCGAGCATCACGCAGCAGCTGGAGCAAATCGCAAAAGCGGGTATTGGCGGGGTAGAGATTACGCCCATCTACGGGGCAAAGGGTTATGAGAGCCGGTACATCGACTTCCTCTCCCCCAAATGGATGGAAATGCTCGAACACGTAGGGCGCGAAGGCAAGCGGCTCGGCCTCGGTGTCGACATGGCGACCGGAACCGGCTGGCCATTCGGCGGACCATGGATAGACTCAGCCAACGCACTGGCAAGCGCTGTCCTGCAGGATGGCAAGATCACCGGGAAACCGACAAAGATGTTGGTAAAACGTGCTGCCCCCGGCGACGAGGGCCTGGTGGTCGACCCCTATTCTCCCGATGCTTTACGCCGGTACCTGGCACCATTCGATAAAGCATTCAGTAACTTTCCAAAAGCATTGGTGCGTAGCCAGTTTCATGACTCCTTTGAATACTATAACGGCAGCTGGACGCCTAAATTTGCACAGGTCTTTTCGGAAATGCACGGCTACGACATCCAGCAATACGCGGCTGACCTGCTGGCAAAACCTGCAGATGTTTCTGCTGCCAACCGCGACAAAATCGCACGCATCAAAGCCGATTTTCGCGAAACCCTCGGGCGGCTGCACCTCGACTACCTGCGCACCTGGGTAGAGTGGTCGCATCGGCACGGGTTTATTGTTCGTAACCAGTCGCACGGCGCACCCGCAAACATCCTCGACCTGTATGCCAATGCCGATATCGCCGAAACCGAAGTGTTTGGCTCCACTCCTTTTCCCATCCCCGGGCTGCGGCGGCTGGACAATGAAGTGCGCCACGACCAGGACCTGCCTGAACCGCTGGTCATCCGCATGGCATCGTCTGCAGGTCATGTTATGGGCCACAACCTTTCTTCAAGCGAAACGTGCACCTGGCTGCGCGACCATTGGAAAGTAGCCCTTGCCTATGCCAAGCCGGAGATAGACCGCATCTTTGCCGACGGCATCAATCATGTGTTTTACCATGGCACCGTCTTTTCTCCGAAAGATGCGCCCTGGCCGGGTTGGCTTTTTTACGCTTCTACACAATTTCATCCCAACAACACGATATGGGAAGATTTTGGCGCATTGAACCAATATGTTGGTCGTGTGCAGTCTGTCCTTCAGCGCGGCAAACCCGACAACGACGTCCTGCTTTACTGGCCCCTTGCCGACGTATGGGACGATAAGGAGGGACTTATGGTACAGCTGGGTGTGCATAATGTAAAATGGCTGACCGAACAACCCGCAGGCAAGCTTGCAAAAGCAATGATGGATAAAGGATACAGCTTCGACTATATCTCCGACGCACAACTTCTACAGACGAAAGCTGATGCAAAACAACTCGTCACACCAGGCTCGCGCTATAAGGTGCTGGTTGTTCCCGCTACCCGCCGGATGCCCCTCGCGACCCTGCAACGCCTGAAGCAACTTGCTGATGGTGGTGCTACCGTAATTTTCCAGGCAATGCCCGAAGATGTACCCGGACTGGGCCGCCTTGAAGCCCGCCGTGCTGACTTTAAAAAATTCCTTGGCGAGTTCGATGGGCGTGCTGTCGTTAAAAGTGATGTACTCGCGGCACTCCGGTTGAACGGTGTTCCGCGCGAAGCTATCGCCGATGCCGGGGTGAGCTTTATTCGTCGCGCGGGCGCTCGTGGACATGATTACTTTTTCACCAATCTTACCGGTAAAAAGTTCGACGGATGGGTGACCCTGGGCGTACCTGCACGTTCGGCCATCTTGCGCGATCCGCTATCGGGAAGCACCGGTTTTGCGGCACTCAAACCCCTTGGTAAGGCAGCGCAGGTCTACCTGCAACTTGCGCCCGGCGAATCCCTGCTGCTGGAAACCGGCGCTGCTGCTGTGCTAGGGGGGCAAATGGCCTGGGCGTATCGCCAACCTACGGAAAGCCCCCATGCACTTAAGGGTACCTGGAAAATTGAGTTTATCAAAGGCGGTCCCGAGCTGCCAAAGCCACTCCAGGCAACTGAGCTGAAATCATGGACCGAACTCGGTGGCAACGAAGCAAAACGTTTTGCGGGCACCGCACGTTATCGCCTCGAATGGGACGCTCCAAAACAAAAAGCCGACGACTGGCTACTCGACCTTGGCGAAGTTCGCGAAAGCGCCCATATTCGTCTTAATGGCCGTGATGTGGCTACCGCCTGGAGCATACCCTTCCAGGTGCGTGTGGGTGAATTCCTGAAACCGGGCCGGAACATCCTGGAGCTTGAGGTCACCAACCTTGCCGCCAACCGCATCCGCGATATGGATCAACGGAAGGTAGACTGGAAGATCATGCGGGAGATCAACTTCGTCGACATCAATTATAAACCTTTCGACGCTTCCGGGTGGGAGATTACGCCGTCGGGTCTGCTGGGGCCGGTGCGGCTGGTGCCGTTAAACAAGGTGATGCCAAAATGAGGTGCGGGTGGGCGAAGCTAATAGAGCTGATCAGCTTATTTCCTGGTTTTTAAAACAACAAGTGCGGTAACCACTAATGAGTATCGCCGCTTAGTGAGTTTGAGATTTAGGAAGTTTATTGTAACCCAAAAACCTCGTGCTGCTGCCGCCGTCCTGTTAGATTAATGGACGTTGGAAAGTATCCGTATGTCTTTACACAGAGTCAAAATGGGATGCCGGACTGCGTCCGGCATCCCGAAAATGTTAGATGGGACGTAAAGAGATGCTGCTGCTAAAATGTTCAATTAGTGGCAACCGACTTTTCCGGGATGATAATCTCTTGCACTACTTCAAAAATACTCCTCGGCCCTATCTTCTATCCGAGCCTTTACCGGATTGTTGTGGCAGTCCGAACGATATTCATGCGGGCGGGCAAGTAGTTCAATTTATCTAATGTGAATTCAACAGTCTCCAATTGAAGAGCATAATTATCCTGCAGTTGGTTGGAGTTCGTGCTGACAACGGTTGTAAAAGGCTAAAATGTAAACGACCGGTGGGAACCGGGGTCCTCATAGCAAAGCTTTAGTATGTGAGAATGAGACCCTGCACTGCACTGCCGGGGTCCCTGCCACCCACGAAGCTAAAAGGGGGAGACCCCAGCAGGACAAAGGTTGTTCAAACGCCAGACGCAGTCTGGCAGTTTCCATTTGCTTCCGTAGTTGTCCTGCGGAACACTACGGAGAGCCGGGATAGCTGCTGACGCCCGATTACTGTAATTTACTTACAACAAAGTTTGCGGCTGCACCTATAAGTGCTTCTAACAAGGAAACATTCTGCTCTAATTCTATTACTGCTGCTTGCTTGCGCTCAATTTCAACAGCGGGCATATGGTTGGCTTTTAACGTTGTTAATTGCAGACGGGAATTAGTTAGTCGTTCAATTGCATAATCCAGGATTGACTGGCTATATATAACCTGTTCCTGGCTCTTTTGTAATGTGTTGTAATAATAAGTTCTTTTTTTAAAATAGGTATTACTAAAGATGTTGTTTTGCGGGCGCGGGCAACTGCCCATTGCATCTCCGTGTTTCATATGTGCTTTTACAGCATTTGCAGATACTGATATTGCTACTCCTGGTTCGTTGTTACGGTTGATTTTATGACAAATGGTAACCTTCTCCTGGTTCCTGAATTTCTTTCTTTCTTTGAAGGTTTCATCATTCCAGCCATAACCGTCTTTACCGTTCTTGCCATCATTCCTCGATGCAATACCATCATTCTTTCCATTATTGCTATTATCCTTGCCTTTCCCCCGGTTGTCTTTCTTTTCCCCCTTGCTAAGCTTCTGATCGTTTGCGTTGTTAAGTTGCTTTTCCCGTTTACCCATTTCATGGGTCGATTGTCCATGATCTTTTTCGCGTTTGATATGTTTGTCCTGCTTGTCATGTTTGCTTCCTTTATGAACCTTGTTTTGTTGCTGTTCTTTCTGTTGGTTCTTATTGTCTTTCTGGGCAATTGCTGTGCAAGTAAGCGCTAACATCATCATAGCTGAAATGCTAAGACGTGTAAATAGTTTTTTCATGATTTTTCTAATTATTGGTTTTGAATTCATCATTAAGTTTTTCAAGAGAGGCTTCAACTTTCTTAGTTTGATCTTCTAATTTATTCGTTGTTTCTACAGCAACCTTAGTCGTTGAGTCCATTGAACTTATTATGCTTTCTTCTTCGGTGGTCGTTTTAGACTCTGAGCAAGAAGTTGATAAAATGACCATTGCAAATGCAATAGGAGCAATCTTTTTAAAATAACGCAACATGGTATTGGTTTAGGGTTTTTTAGCAATAAGTTATTGCTATCACCATCTAACGCGCCCACCGGTCATGATATTGCAAATCATCATTTTAAGCACCTATTTTGGATCTTCTTGTCATAAATACATTAACACCATGTACAACTGCTACAAAAAAGTGGAGTTAGGCATATTGAAGCAAAAAAATAATTTGCCCTTTTTTGATGTCCTTACCAAATTGCATCTTCAGCATTGCACCAGGTACAGCAATACCTATAGAAAAGCTGCATAAACACGAAAACCGTTCAAGTCACAATAGCTATCAGGAGCCACATCCATGGTCAACTGAAATTCTGGTGATGGTTACATCATTAAAGAAACTACCGAAGTGGCTATCATCAATTCGATCTTTGCTTTGATTATTTTTGAAAGCCAGGTAACCTGTAAGATGTACGCATTGTTTTGCTGCGAAGTGTTTCTGCTACCTGTTC
>JASLBT010000338.1 GCA_030146445.1 Segetibacter sp.
GGTGTTTATCGGCAACAGTATCCGCCTTAACGAGGAAGGTACTTTGTGGAAGGCCGTACTCTATCATGTTGACTGGCCGGGATTGCAGCGCACCGGAACCCTGGATGGTAACCTTTTAAACACCATTGAAGATGATACCTGCATCCAGGGTACCCGGCCTGAGTATGTGCAGTATAAAAACAAGTGGTACGTTGCTACTGCTGACTATGGTGACAAAAAAAACGAGGTGCGGTTGTACGATCCTGCCGTTTTGGAGCATGCCAAAAAAACCTCCGAAAAAGGCGTGCTTGTCAAGAAGTTCAGTTGCGGGCCATGGGTTCAAAACTTACACTGGATCCAGGATAAAGGATTGTTGCTGTTAATCCAGAACCAGGTAGAAGGAAAGAAATGGCGCTTCACCTATGTAGACCTAAACAAGTCAATTGAATCGGGATCGCAGCAAGTAATCAAAGTTGTAGATATTAATAGCAGGGGTGATGAACTTGAAGGCTTTGCTTTTTTGAAAAATCTTAATAATGGGATTGCAATCTCCTCATCACGAAAAGGCAATGTGAATTCGATGACCATAAGTTGGTGATCCTGACTCCGACTCCTTACACCTCGAACAAAGAAAGATCAGGCATCAGCAACAGCAGCAGTTCACTGGTCAACCACGCTGTATTCAGTCGGGAGGTCGCTTGGTAATGTACAGCATAGTATTGTTTCCATAAAATCAAATAAGCACCGAACCTGTCCGTATGATAGCTACCGGGTAGATAATTGAAGGAGGTGACGGTCGAAAAAATATTCAACAGCCCTAATTTAAATACCATCTTATGCATAGGATATTACTATTCCTGGTTTTTACTATTTTTTCTTCTGTAGTCATCGCTCAGCACATCCGTGTGACAGGACTGATCACCGACGAACGCAATGAGCCTTTGGCAGGCGTGACCATTACCGCAAAGGCAGGTAGCCAGTCAGCAGTCAGCGATGAAAAAGGACGATACAATATAAACGTTGCTCCAAATGGAATACTCGTGTTTACGTATCTGGGTTCCGCTCCAACGGAAGAGGTTGTCAACAACCGTCCGGTGATTAACTTAACACTAAAGGCACAGATGAAAGTTCTTGACGAAGTGGTATCCGTTGGCTATCAGAAGTTGCGTAAGAGCGATCTCACCGGGGCAGTGTCTAGTGTGAAAGCAAAGGAATTAAATCTGTCGGCAACTACCTTAAGCCAGGCATTGGTCGGTAAGGTGGCCGGCGTGCAGGTATCACAGGTAAGTGGATCACCATACTCTGGTGCAAAAATAAGGGTCCGTGGTATCGGGTCTATAAATGCCAGTTCTGAGCCGCTATATGTGATCGACGGCTACCCTATGGGCGGTAATGTTAGCCAGGGACAAGGCAATGGGGGCAATGCTACCAATGGGTATAATCCTGCCAGTTCGGGCAACGATATTTTCATTAACCCCGATGATATTGAGTCAATAGAGGTTTTGAAAGATGCAGCTTCTGCTGCTATTTATGGCTCGCGTGCATCAGCAGGTGTCGTACTCATTACCACAAAACGTGGCAAACAGGGAACAGGTAAACTTGAGTACGGCTACCAGGTAAGCAGTCAGCAGCTGGCACGCAAGGTAAAATTGCTTAACGCTACAGACTTTACGCAGCTCTTCATTGATGGAAGAAATGCGAATTATAAAGACATCCTTATATCAAAAGGTATATCCTGGAGCGACGACTTCTATTCAGATAATAACGAAACCAGGCGCACAAGAGCCGGCCAAACACAATCAGGTTGTTCTGTTTGTATCTTGAAGGAACTTTACGATTTTTCAGCTCAGCAACTAATTGCACCAAAATACAATACAGACTGGCAGGACGTTTTGTACAACAACGCTTTGGTACAGCGCCACAACATTTCTTTTTCAGGCGGCAATACGAGTACCCGATATTTAATAAGTGGTAGTTACCTCGATCAGCCGGGAATATTAAACAGTACTTTCCAGAAGCGGATCAACCTTCGGGTAAATGTCGATGCCGAACTTTCTAAAAAAGTAAAGGCCTCAGCAAGTGCGTTCCTCACGAACAATAAAAACAGGGAAGTACAGGAAGGACGGTTTAACCAGGGACCGATCCTCGGTGCATTGGTATACATGCCTATCTTCCCGGCGTACAATGCTGATGGTTCACTGGCAACTTCCGACAGGGGAGCAGGAGCCCAAACCGACGGTTATGGCTATGCATTCCAGGGCATTGAAAATCCACTTGCGTTGGCACAACGCGTTAATATAAGCCGTATCGGAACAAGGGCTGCATTCAATACAAACGTGACGTATGAAGTTGCCAAAAACCTGTTTGCGAAGATTAATGCCGGCGGCTCAAATTACACCGAAAAGTACGATTACTACTATCCCACTAACCTAAGCCGCGGCGTAAATGCACCCGGTTCGGCACAAGCAGTTTTATCGGCCAATGCATCAGCTCAAAATCTAATTATTGAAGACCTGCTCGGTGAATTCACTGTAAACTATCAAAAGGCTGTCCGCAAAAGTAATTTCGATGTACTTGTGGGTTACTCTGCACAAAAGACAAACACCGACGTCGTTGCTGTTGCTGCGAAAAATTTCTCGAACGACCTTGTACCTGAAATTACCGCCGGTGGTGCTGTTGCGGGAGACTTTAATCGTCTTAACGGGACCGGTAAGTCTGTGACTACACTGGTATCGTACCTCGGGCGTGCGATTTATAGTTTCGACAGAAAATATTTTCTCACAGGTTCTTTCCGGAGAGACGCTTCGTCGCGTTTCGGACCACTAAATCGTTGGGGGAACTTTGGATCTGTCTCGGCAGGATGGACAGTCTCCAACGAAGACTTTTATAACAACTGGCTCGGCAGGCAATCAACCCTGAAATTGCGCGCAAGCTGGGGGCTAACAGGCAACAACAACATCGGTAACTATAATTATCAGCAGGACGCAACAGGCTCCGGGGGTACAGTTGTCGGCAATGCCGTTTACAATGCTGTATGGGCTGCTGGCATCCGTGATGCTCAGTTGGGGTGGGAGTCTACAAGCCAATACAATTTCGGGATAGATGCAAGCTTGTTTAATAACCGGTTATCTGCCATTGTTAACTACTACACCAGTAAGTCGTACGATTTATTGTACAACCAGAGTATTTCCGCGTTATCAGGAAGCAACACCATTTTAACAAACCTTCGAAATTCAGAGATCAGCAATAAGGGAGTAGATATGCAACTGGATTTCAAAGCAGTTCAGTCAAAGAATTTTGATCTGGGTTTTAGCGGTAATATCAACTTCAACAGGAATAAAGTAAACAGCCTCGGAGGGGCAAGTGAGATCCAGAACAATGGGGCGGAGAGGAGTTATATTACCCACGTCACGAGGGAAGGTGCGCCTGTTGGATCGTTCTATGGCCTTCGCGTTGCAGGTATGATCAGGGAACGTGATAT
Source organism: Segetibacter sp. (assembly GCA_030146445.1). Taxonomy (GTDB): domain Bacteria; phylum Bacteroidota; class Bacteroidia; order Chitinophagales; family Chitinophagaceae; genus Segetibacter. The sequence goes on from JASLBT010000338.1 coordinate 3,461, forward strand.
GGCGGGTGTAAATGCAGACTATGCTGTATACAAAGGCAATGGAAACAAATTTCCGGAAGGGTATAAGGTCCAGGGCGTTCCTATCTCTACGTACTCTAGTACACCTTTAAACCCCGGTGATCTTTATTTCGTTGATACAAATGGCGATGGTATTATTACCGATGCTGATAAAGATATTATCGGTAGCCCGTACCCTGATTATACTTTTGGCTTTGGTGTAAACATGGCTTACAAGATGATCGACTTCAACATGGCATTTAATGGATCCCAGGGCAACCAGGTGTTAGACGGACAGGACTATTACATCAGGAATATGGAAGGTTCAGGAAATCAATATGCCGTTGTGAATGAGCGCTACCGCGACGAGGAAAACCCCGGCAACGGTCATGAATACAGGGCCTCGAGGGGAGGCAGCCAAAGCAACAGCACCCGGTTATCCGACTACTACCTGCAGGACGGTTCGTTCCTGCGTTGTACCAACATCACCCTGGGTGTCAACCTCGGTAGCCTTGCCTTTACCAAAAAAGTAGGCATAAGTGCACTCCGTTGGTATGTATCGGTAGACAATGCCTTTACCGTAACACAATACCTGGGCTACAATCCCGAAGTGGATTTTAATAATGGCTCTAACCTTACGCCGGGAGTAGATTATGGTAAGTACCCGCTCGCGCGCTCTTTCAACACCGGCATCAAAGTGCAGTTTTAATTCATAAGCGATAGAATAATAAATTATGCGTATACAATTAATCGTAGCAGTTGCGGTATTATCAGTGCTCATGCCTGCTTGTAAGAAATCTTTCCTGGAACAATCAAATCCCAATGCAGTTTCGGTAGATGCGGCTTTCAAGACCGAAGGAGACATTGCAAACGGGGTGAATGGTGTTTACCAGTCGCTACGAAGCAGTAACTGTATTGGCGAAGGCGCGCAGTTATGGACAGACGACCGGGCGGATGATATCAATACGACCGATAACCAATCGAACAATGGAGAACCTTTTCAATTCACCGCTTTCGCATTAGTGCCCGGAAACAGTTACCTCCAACGCCACTGGACCGCTTTGTACGTACCGGTCTCAAGGGCAAACCTTATTCTCTCGTTTATAGATAAGGTCCGGTTTTCCAATGAAGACACGAAGCGCCAATATATTGCGGAATTAAAGTTCATAAGAGCCTACATGTATTACAACCTGGTTAAAGAGTTTGGCGATGTACCCCTGGTAACCGAAAGACTTACTAATGCCGAAGAGGTGATGGCGCTAACTTTCAGGGAAAAAAAAGAAAAGGTTTATGACCAGATCGTTGCCGATTTGAAAGATGTAACGCTGAGTAACCTGCCGGTGGTGCAACCTCCCGCAGATAAAGGAAGAGTATCGTTGCAGGCAGCAAATGCATTGCTTGGGCTGGTTTATCTAACAATGGGAACGAGTTTAGACGATGGTAAGGGGGCAGTAAACTTTGAGAATGCAAAGAACTATCTTCTTGCCTGTTTCAATCAGAAAACCTTTACGAACCTTACAGATATTGCCTTTGCAGATGTTTTTGATGTGGCAAAGAAAGGCACTAACCCTGAAATTATCTGGCAATTGGTCTACAAGCAGGGCGACCCATCTTACTCATCTTCGCTGGCGAGAAACAACCAGGCAAGAGGAGAAACGATCAATTCGCTGTTTCCTTCGCAGGGATCGGGTGGCCTGTTTACCAAAGACCTTTTGAAGGAATTTGAACCAGGCGACCTGCGAACGGACTTTTCTATTAAGTATGCTAACCAAACGTCGAACTACTTCATAACCAAGTTCAGGGATGCAAGCACAACAGCCGGTACTTTAGGGTACGGAGGCAACGACTGGATCGTGTTCAGGTATGCCGATGTGATCCTGTACCTCGCGGAGGTCTACATGTATTTGAACGAC
>JASLBT010000346.1 GCA_030146445.1 Segetibacter sp.
GGCTGATCGGGGTGCGGGTAATGGCATCGAACCAGTCGGTAGTTGCGCCATATTCGTCGTTTGTACCGGAAAGTGGTGAATACCCCGGAGCGTTCGGGTCGGTGTTTTGATTGAAGCCCCTTACCCCCTGGCTGATCAAGCGACGGTAATCATCAGCATTCAGGAACTCCATTTTACGCGCAATCTGCTGAACACTCACATATCCCGTGTAATTCATCGTAGCCGGGCGGTTTCCCCCTCTTCTTTTTTTGGTCGTAATCAGGATAACACCGTTTGTTCCACGGGTGCCATAGATGGCCGCTGCCGAGCCATCCTTTAACACATCTATCGACTCTATATCTTCGGGTGCGACTGTATTGAGGCCACCAGGTATGCCGTCGATCAGGATCAGTGGTGTAGATGACCCATACAGGCTGTTTGCACCACGTAAAGAGATCTGGGTATTCGCATTGGGATCACCGCTTGTAGTCGCTACCGAAATACCGGCGACTTTTCCCTGGATCAACTGCGCCGCGTCTCTTGCGAAACCCTGGGTAAAATCCTCGGCTTTGACCGTTGCGACAGCACTGGTTACTTCGCCCCTTTTTTGGGTACCATAACCAACCACAACTACCTCATCGAGGTTTGCAGGTCCCGACTTAAGGCTGATCTCGACTGTGGTCTTTCCGGAAACATCCACTTCCATCGTGGACATGCCCACGTAACTGACCTCCAGGGAGCGGGTTTGGGCAGGTAAGTTAATGGAGAACTTACCACTTGCATCTGAGGTCGTTGCGATTGTCGACCCTTTGCCGTTGACGGTTGCGCCGCTGAGCGGTTCTCCCGCTGCGTTCCTTACAACCCCCGTAATTGTTTTGTTTTGTGCAATGACCTGCTGGACTGAGAGAAAGATGAAAGCAAGCAAAAAAGTAAGGATTTTATTCATACCTGTGTTTTTAGTAAACAGTTTTCGTTAGACAGCGAAAGTTACCGCGAAAAAAAAAAGCGCTGCCGTCCAATTTTAGCACGATGTATGCAAATTTTAACCAGTCGCAGTTTGGAAATTGGGTATTCAGGTATTGGGTATTGGGGTAATTGAAAAACTGCTTTTGAACGGAGCGTCGCCCGTCCGACTGGCGCAGCGGGCGGGCAAGCGAAGCCAAATCGGGATGAAATGCCGGCCAAAAAAAGTAAAAATGCAAAATGTAAAATGCAAAATTCGAGTCGTGTTTTGATCAACTTCCTCAACACCACCCACTACCCAATACCTTAATACCTGACTACAAACTAATCAACCAGTCAACTGATCAACTTTCTCCCAATCCCTCTTGCTTAAAATCAGCTAAGTATGTGTGAATAATTGAAAACCGACTTGCGCAAGCGCGTCGTAGTTTTAGTGTTTTACATTGATTCGACTAAAGGCCCGCACCGGTATTGTTTAACACCGAAAGGCTGATTACGCCGGAAAAGTTCATCATTCGATTATACAGTTGCATGTCTGCTGAGTAAAATCCGGGTGAAAAAAGACGGCTAAGTTGTTTTGCTTATCAAAGTAAACTGTCAGTAGTCATGAACGAAGTCTAACCTATGGATGCTTAGCGGTGATGTGCCTGGATGGGAATGGCATTACAGAATAATTTAGAAAACCTCGTGGATAATGCGAGTCAACTGCATTACCAGCAATCATCTACAGAATGGTTACATTCGTTATGCATGATCAATTGAATACAAAAAATCACAACATCGATATGAGAAGAATTTTGGTAGCAGGATTGGTTTTGATCAGTTTCGCAGGACAGGGGCAGCAGCAGTTACAGGCAACTACTGCAAAAGACCGGTTTGCAGGAGAAGAAAAACGAAAGCAGCTTGAAGCGGCTTCAATTTTAAGCAACGTAAAGTTTCGAAGTGCAGGTCCAACCGTAATGAGCGGACGCGTGGTTGACCTTGATGCAAACCCGGACAATCCCGTTGAATTTTATGTTGCTTATGCCAGTGGCGGCCTTTGGTATACAAAAAATAATGGCCAGTCTTTCATTCCTGTTTCAGACAACCTGCCCCATACTTTTATGGGCGATGTTGCCGTGAACTGGAAAGACCGAATAGTATGGCTTGGCACCGGTGAATCAAATGCACAACGGTCATCGAACGCCGGAACCGGTATGTACAAAACGCGTGATAATGGTAAAAACTGGGAGTATATAGGTTTGCCCGAGTCACATCATATCGGAAAAGTAGAGCTTCATCCTACCAATCCGAATATCGCCTGGGTGGCCGTTGTCGGGCACCTGTACTCACCGAACAAAGAACGGGGCATTTACCTCACGGAAGATGGTGGTAAAACCTGGGCGCAAACACTGTATATCGACGATAAAACAGGCGCGATCGACTTAGTTGTTGATCCGGTAAATCCAAACAATGTTTATGCAAGCATGTGGTACAAAACACGCGCAGCATGGAACCTGGTGGAATGTGGAAAAACATCCGGCATTTATAAAAGCACCGATGGCGGAAAAACATTTAAGCTATCGAGCACCGTACAAAGTGGCTTTCCCACCGGCGACGGTGTAGGCCGTATAGGCTTAGCCATTTACCCGAAGCAGCCAAACATCTTATACGCTGTTGTCGACAACAATTTTAACCGGCCCGATACTGCCCGCAACAAACCGGCTGTTAGTGATACCTTGTATACCATAAAGGACCTCACCGGGTTAACCAAAGAAAAGTTTGCTGCACTGGATGAGAGAAAATTAAATGCTTTTTTAAAAGCGCGTATGCTTGCCATGCATACTGCTGCCGACCTAAAGGCAAAGGTGGCTGCGGGCACCTATAAACCCAGTGTAATTGAAGACTATTTTGGTGATGGCGGCGATGCCATTGAAGCGATCTCAAATACCCCGATCATTGGTGCGGAAGTTTACCGCAGCGACGACGCCGGCGCAACCTGGAAGAAAACCCATAAGAACTACCTCGATAATATGTTCTTTACCTATGGTTATGTGTTTGCGCGCATTTGGGTTTCACCAAACAATCCCGACAAAATTGTGACGATCAGCGTTCCCCTGATGTTGTCTGAAGACGGTGGTAAAACTTTTAAAGACATCGGCAAATCGAATGTGCACGTAGACCATCACGCCGCGTGGTTCAATCCAAAAGATGATAACCACATCATCAACGGAAATGATGGCGGACTAAACATAACCTACGACAATGGTGAAAACTGGTTTAAAGCCAATACACCGGCTGTCGGCCAGTTTTATTCCATTACCACCGACAATGCCAAACCATACAACATCTATGGTGGTTTACAGGATAACGGGGTATGGTACGGCCCATCAACTTACCGGGCAGGTTACGAGTGGTACGCCAATGGAAACTATCCGTACAAAAACATCGGCGGCGGCGACGGAATGATGGTACAGGTTGATACACGCGACAACAACATTTTTTATACCGGCTCACAATTTGGCGCCTACTTCAGGGCATCGCTCGACGGTACTAAACCGCGCTTAAGCCTGCGCCCTTCGCACCAGCTTGGCGAGAGGCCATTACGCTTTAACTGGGAAACGCCCATATGGTTGTCCCGACACAATCCGGATATCTTTTACCTCGGAACAAACCGTTTTTACCGTTCACTCAACCAGGGCGAAAACCTGCAGCCACTGTCCGCAGATCTTACAAGCGGTTTTGTTGCCGGTGATGTGCCTTATGGTACGCTGACCACCATACACGAGTCACCGCTCAGGTTCGGGCTGATCTATGTGGGTTCAGATGACGGCAACATACACGTATCAAAAGACGGTGGCTATACGTTTCAAAAGATCTCAACCAACCTGCCGCAGAAATTGTGGGTGACGCAGGTCACCGCTTCGGCGTTTAAAGAGGGCCGGGTATATGCTTCGCTAAGCGGGTTACGCTACGATAATTTTCAACCATATGTTTTTGTGAGTGAAGACTATGGCAGTACCTGGAAGCAGTTCGGCCACGAGCTACCAATGGAGCCGGTGAACGTGATCAAAGAAGATCCCAAAAATGAGAACATCCTCTACGTAGGATCCGATAACGGCTTTTATGTCTCGTTCGATCGCGGCCGGGAGTTCATGGCGTGGACGGGTGGATTACCACGCGTGCCCGTTCACGACATCGCTATACAGGAACGCGACAACGAGGTCGTTTTGGGCACACATGGCCGCTCGGTATACGTAGCAAAAATCGACCTGTTGCAAAAGCTTACTTCAGAAACAATGCGCGAAAAGCTGGAGGTGCTCGATGTTACTGCACCGCTTTTGCAAACGACTACCGAAAGGCGGCGTCGATTTAGCCAGGCGCCCTCAGCCGCTGTGGAGATCGCCTACTTTGTTCCCAACAAAGATGTGGTCACCATCAACATCCTCTCGGCAAAAGGCGCCACACTTGCAACGTTTAAAGACACGGCACAGAAGGGCATTAATACAGCACGATACGATATGCGGATGAA
>JASLBT010000368.1 GCA_030146445.1 Segetibacter sp.
CAACAGGAAAAGGGGGTGAGATCAAAATAGGGAAATTTGTCGTTCTGCAATGTACCCGCCTTATCAGTAACCTCTCCATCACGATAAAAGATCATTGTATGTTTTCGTGGGGATCAGTAGTTACAGATAGCTGGATTAATGCAGATACTCTCCCACTTGCGGCAAGAAGACACATGTTAAAAAATGCAGCCCGTTCTAAAACAAGGCATCTTGAATTTATTAAGCCGCAGCCTGTATTAATAGAGGAAAATGTATGGGTAGGTTTCGAAGCCATTATTTTACCGGGAGTAACCATAGGAAGAGGAGCCGTTATCGGCGCTAAAACCGTTATATCAGAAGATGTTCCCCCTTACGCTGTTGTTGTGGGCAACCCCAGCAGAATAATAAAGTTTATCGAGCCAACAGATACACAGGAACACAAGCAAAAAGCAACGGAGGAATTTCTAAAGTGATCAATACCGTCCGTAATAAAACGAAGTAGCTTATTAATAAAATGGAAAAACTAAAAATAGTTGTCGGAGGGTTCATTGGCCTGTTTCCCACAGGTGGCGCTACGTGGGATTATCTTCAGTATCCGTTAGGATTGAAGTTGCTTGGTCACGAGGTGTATTATATAGAAGATACGATGCTCTACCCGGTTTACCAGAGTTTAGGAGAAAGTTGGGATGATTGCACGTTTGGCGTAGCGTATTTACAAAAAGCTATGGAAGAGGTTGGGCTGCAGGATAACTGGGCGTATCGGGATGTTGCTTCAGAAAAAATATACGGTATGTCGGAAGCCCGGCTGAAAAGTATTTGTGAATCGGCCGATGTATTTATTAATGTATCGTCATCTACTTTCTTGCGCGACGAGTATATTAAAATCCCAAATAAGATATTAGTTGATACCGATCCGATGTTCACCCAGTATCAATACTTTTTAAAGCAGGAAGCCGGAGGCGATGAAGCACAAACTGCAAAAGATTATATGCATGCGCATGACCTGTTTTTCACTTTTGGCTTAAATATAGGACAACCGGACTGTAGAATTCCTCAATTTGATTTTCATTGGTTAACTACGAAAAAGCCAATATGCCTCGACTTTTGGAATCTACCTTTTTCTCGCCAGTCGAAGTTCGGCTTCACATCCATCATGAACTGGACTGAAAGACCCGACTTTGTGTATGAAAACGAAACGTGGGGACAAAAGAACAAAGAATTTAAAAAGTTCTTTGATCTTCCCACGAGGTCAGGAGAAAAGTTTGAAATAATAATTAACCGGCCTAAAGATGCAGAAACGACGAAATCAATGGAGTTGCTTCAAGAGTGCGGATGGAATGTATTAAGTCCCGATCACTTAATATCTGATAAAGAAAATTATAAAAATTTTGTTCAATCTTCCTTTGCCGAGTTTTCGATCACAAAAGAAACTTATATAAAATCGAACAGTGGGTGGTTCTCAGGGAGATCGGCAGTTTACCTCGCCTCCGGTAAGCCGGTGCTTACGCAAGACACGCAATGGTCTAAATACCTACCTTCAGGTGAAGGCTTATTTGCAACTAACGATCTTGAAACGGCAGCACAGGCAGTAAAAGAGGTAACCGGAAACTATGCTCGTCATTCACAAGCAGCAAAGGAAATTGCGCACGAATATTTCGACAGCAATAATGTACTATCTGATATTTTGAAACATGTTAAGTAACAAATGCTTAAACTACTAAAATAAGACGCCCCGGTTATAAGGGCTAGAATAATAATAGGCTCATATATGGTTCGTTATCCTTTAGGAGGAAACCTCTCATGGGCCTTACAGTATTTGGTAGGGTTTAAAGCTTTGGGCCACGATGTTTACATGGTTGAAAAATCTGCATATCCAAACTCATGCTACGATCCGGTAGCACAGGTGCTCAGTGATGATTGCTCTTATGGCGTTAAAGTTGTTTCCGAATTACTTGCACGGTATGGATTAGAGGATAAATGGTGTTATGTTGATGCAAGTAATCACTACTATGGTTTATCTAAAACTAGACTAAACAACGTTTTTAAAACTGCTGACCTCTATATTGATTCAGGTGCGCATGGTAGCTGGGAAGAAGAGGCTGCTTTCGCTCAATCAACTGTTTATCTTGATGTTGATCCTGCTTATACACAAATAAGGCTTGATTATGCATCTAATCAAGATATCCATTCATCTAAACACGACCATTATTATACAAATGGTATGAACGTTGGTAAAGATGGAAACATAATACCAACGGTTGGAATTGACTGGGGCTATATTTTCAACCCCGTATCCATCCAACTCTTTGAACGTAGAAAGGCTTCGCCCGAAGCGCCATATTCTACCATTATGAATTGGAAATCTTATGACAATGTAGAGTACAATGGTGTTACATACGGCCAGAAAGATATCGAGTTTGAAAAGTTTAAAACGCTACCTCAAATGGTTAATGCTCCTCTGGAGATAGCGGTTTCCGGTTTACATCCGGAAAAAGAAAAGGAATTAAAGGAAATGGGCTGGTCAATAAACGATGCTCAAAAGGTTACTTTCTCTTTCCATTCTTTCCAGGAATATTTGGCTGATTGTAGAGGAGAGTTCAGCGTTTGTAAAAACATGTATACCGCAACGTCTTCAGGATGGTTTAGTGATAAAAGTGCTGCTTATATGGCGAGTGGAAGACCCGTCGTGGTGCAGGAAACAGGATTTAGTAGATACCTGCCCGTAGGAGAAGGATTATTTGCCGTTTCTAATGTAAATGAGGCTAAAGATGCTATCGATAATATTGAAAGTAATTACGACAGGCATTGTAATAAGGCATGGGAGTTAGCAAACGAATACCTGGAGACAAAAAAGGTTTTACAGAAGTTCCTGAAAGAAGTAGGCTTATAAATACTTGTCATGAGTGGACTCCCTTTAGTAAGCATAATAATCAACAATTATAATTATGGTCGTTTCTTAAAAGAGGCGATTAATAGTGCGATTACTCAAGCCTATCCTAATGTAGAAGTAATCGTGGTGGACGACGGTTCAACTGATGACTCTGTACAAATCATAAATGAATATTCGAGCAAGATAAAAGCCGTTTTAAAGGAGAATGGAGGCCAGGCATCAGCCTTTAATGCTGGTTTTAAAGTAAGTTTTGGCGAAATCATTATCTTCCTCGATTCTGATGATATTTTGCTGCCATCTGCTGTCGAAAATGTTGTACCCTTACTTCAGGAGCCCGGTATTGTAAAAGTGCATTGGTCATTATGGAAAATTGATTCATCCGGAAAAAAGACCGGAGACGTTGTTCCTCAATATCCCCTTGCCCAGGGTAATATACTTGATGCTTTGATTCGCTATGGTCCGAATTTTAGTGGCGGCCCCCTTTACAGCCCACCAACCAGCGGAAATGCCTGGGTGCGCAGTTATCTTGAGCAGATTTTTCCAATACCGGAAGCAGCATATAAAACAGGTGCAGATAATTATTTGTTTGTGTTAGCGCCAGTGTTTGGCACGTTGAAAGCCTTCGCAGAACCCCTGGGATGTTATAGGGTGCATGGGAGTAATGACACACTGAAGCCTTTGGAGGCATATATAAAAGATTTCTCTGGTTGGTTCGAACACTGCTGTACTACACTTAGTCTGCATCTCCATAAAATCGGTATCCACGTTGATCCTGCCACATGGAGGCGTGATCATTGGTTTCATTT
>JASLBT010000005.1 GCA_030146445.1 Segetibacter sp.
GAACAACTCTTTGGCCGCCCTCGCTGTTTCAATAGCCTTATCAAAGTCTTCGTCTGACGGATCCAGGTCAATAATGATATAATCCGGCTGCTGGTAATTGCTGATCCTCGATGTCCATGGATTGATGTCGATACACCCAAGGTTGACCATATACAGCAGCGTTGCTTCGTCCTGGCAGACCAGGTAATCAATAACATCTCGTTTTCCTTTTTTCCTGTGCTTGCGTTTCGTTGTAAAGATTTGAGCCCACGTCGGCTGCCGGCCCTCCATATCTTTTATGTACATGCCCGGGGAGCCCGGACCATCGTGTTTTATGTGCAGCGATTGTGGCCTGTCTTTCAGATAGGGCAAAATATAACATGCTACATTGTGGTAATAGATGATCAGCTCGCTTTTAGTGACTCCTTTCCAGAGCTGCTTTTCCACGTTGGTCAGCTTCAGGGCTTTGCCATCAATCTCGAAAACTTCCTCGCTGGTAATGGGTATTGCTTCCAGCTCGGGCCAGTTACTGTCGGCCATGGTTGCCCTGGAAGAAGCATTGGCGTTAGATGCTGGTGTGGGTGAACTATCCTTACGCTTCGCGGCCAACGAAACATCAGCTGCCTTTAGCGGCTTTGCTCGTGCCCTTCCTGCTTCGTTTGTTGCACCTGCTCGTTTTACCCCGGTGTTTTCGATAGCAGTCGCTGACCTTTTTGGGTTGTTCTCGCTGCTTGGCTTGGCAGCTTTTTTTAGTGCTGATGTTTTTTGCGGTTTAATAATTTGCTCCTCTTCCCTTTCACTTAAGGGCATCTCGCGGCTGACTGCTTCTGCCGGTTTATCGTCGCGAAAGCCGAGGAACACCGCGGGTTTCCTGATCTTTCGAGCCGTTGTCCAGGTAGCAAATTGTATGTTCGCGACGAGCTCAGGCTTTACATAGTGAACGGGTGTATCGGTATCAACTTCGTTCGCAAAGGGACTTTCCGGAATTTCCAGCCGTTTCAGCCGGCTTAAAATCTTTTTGCGCTCCTCTTCTTTAAAGCCATGGCCGGCATGACCGATATACGTCAGCGATCCATTTTCATAGGCTCCAAATACGAGTGAACGGAATGCATGGCCGGAGTCGCTTTCGGTCCACCCTCCTATTACAAACTCCTGTTTTATACTGGTTGGAAGTTTTAGCCAGTCGTTTCCCCGCTTTCCTGGCTGGTAGGTGCTGTCTTTCTTTTTATACACAATTCCCTCCAGCCCACGCTCCCGGATCACCTCGTACATCAACAAACCTTCTTCAAGGTCCTCACTGAATTTTATATAGTCGTTCGGGGGCAGCAAATTCAACAAGAGTTGTCGCCTGCTTTCGAGAGTCGCACCGGTGATGTCGTAACCGTTGATCCAGATAAGATCAAATACATAATACACCAGCCGGGCCGACTCCTTCTCACGGCCATAGCGTTGAAGCGCGTCAAAGTCGGGATGCCCCTGTTCATTTAACACCACCAGTTCGCCATCCATGATGAAATTTTGACCAATCTCCCTTAACGGTTCAAGCAAAATGGGGTAATCTTTGGTGTAGTTCAGCCCTCCCCGTGACTGCAGCCTTACCTCGCCCTCATTGCAATAGGTCAACACGCGGTAGCCGTCGAGTTTAAGTTCATAAACCCAGCCGTCTTCATTGAAGGGCTTGCGAATGAGCCTGCATTCCATTGGAGCAAGCTTCAAGGGCATGTCAGCCTGCACCGCCCCGACCAGGGGTGCAGCACCCTTATCACTTGTCTTTCGGTCCTTGCCCGGCCGGTTGCTTTGCCATGTGCTCGCCATGGGATCCGCAGCAACCTCCTCTATCGTTCGTCCGGATAGTACCGATTTATTCTTTTTGGTAATGTCGCCTTTCAATGCGTGTTGATCTGCTTGTTTAAGCAGGTACCACGACCTGTCATCTTTTTCCTTTGCACGTAAAATCGTAAACTTTCCTTTTAGCTTTTTTCCCAAAAGCGCAATGCTGATTTTCCCTTTGTAGTATTGACTCAGCATTGAATGTTCCTGCGACTTCTTGTCCTTCTCTTTTATCGCCGTTGTTTCAAATGTACCCGCATCCCATACAATCACTGTCCCGCCTCCATATTGACCTTTGGGAATAACTCCTTCGAAATGGAGGTAATCAAACGGGTGATCTTCTGTCTGCATAGCCAGCCTGTTTTCACCAGCCACCATCGATGGCCCTTTTGGCACCGCCCAACTGATCAGCACTCCCCTAACCTCCAAACGAAAGTCGTAGTGCAGATGCGATGCAGCATGTTTTTGAACAACGAATTGCAGCTTGCCCGGATCGGGTTCACCGCCGGTAGGTTCAGGAGTTTTATTAAAGGAGCGTTTACTATTGTACGTCTCTAGACTCATCGGGTCGAATTGTATGCCGGCCGAAAGAAGTGGAACAACAAGCGTCGTAGCAGGTTCTAACAAACAATAAAACCATACCACCGGGCAAATAATAATTTTCTCCTCCACGTACTTATCAACCTGTCAACTTTCTTATGGCCTTAGCTGGAGTGCTACTATTAGTCGGCCGTTGCCACGTCCGCCCGGCTCGCCATTCGGACGGGCCCGGTTCGTCAGTGGTTTTTTTATAGCAGCAGAAAGCGGTGCTTTTTAATCCCGCTTGCAAACGGGTGTATTCACATCTTCTTTTATGATGAATGACGAATGATGAGTTGGTGGTTTATTTGATTAATTTGCATTTACGCACGCACTATAAGGGAGTACAAAAATCCGCTTACAGCATTTAAAAATAGTTGCTGTGGGGATCACCCTTAAAAACGGCATCGTAAAAAACCAGGTGCGGGCTCCAGCTCGTTGACTCATTTCAGAGAAAGTTTACTTACACCCTGTCGGGTCATTTTCACGGGCTTAATAAATCCTTTATCATCGAAGAACATCTCGTCGATACAGGTTACCCGGTGGTTCCCATTGGTTTCACCTAATGGGCGGCGATGATAAACAATAAACCATTTGTTATATTTCCGGTTATGTATCACCGAGTGGTGTCCTGCCCCGGTTGCAACCGTCGAGTCCTGTTGTAAAATTTTTCCAACCCTTTCGAAAGGTCCGAATGGAGAATCTGCAATCGCATAAGCAACGGAGTAATTGGGACCTGTCCAACCACCTTCAGACCACATGAAGTAATACCTCCCGTCTTTGATAAACATAAATGGGCCCTCGACATAACGCTTTGGCGTTATTTCTTTAAAGGTGGTACCATCAGCATAAGGGATAAAACCGGTAAAATCGTCTTTAAGTTTGGCGATGTTGCAATGCCGCCATCCACCATAAATGATGTAGTACTGACCATCTTTGTCCCGAAACACGAATTGGTCAATTGGCTGGGCGCCATTATAAAATTTATCAATTAACGGCTTGCCGAGGTAGTCGATGAAAGGTCCTGCGGGGTCATCAGCAACAGCAACCCCTATACCGCCTTGCTGATCGTTGTTTTGAATGTCGTTCGCACCAAAAAACAAATAGTATCTACCACCTTTTGCTACGATAGCCGGCGCCCAAACAGCCCTTTTTGCCCACTTGACATTTGCGGTATCCAATATGCGGTTGTGCTTCTTCCAGTTAACAAGATCGGGTGA
>JASLBT010000067.1 GCA_030146445.1 Segetibacter sp.
AGTGTCGATTCCCTGGACCGCGTTATTCTTTACAGCTATGTAACTTTACTACCTTATAGCTCGTAGCTGAATGCCGGCAAAGCTTTTTTATTACCGCCAATATCGACCTCGCACTTTGGCGGCACTGGTAAGTGTCGTGGATCCTTTCATCACTACCTCTTCGCTCTCTTTATCCCCCGGGAATATTGCTGTTGGCTGCTGATAAAGCCGCTTTGCAACCCTACGTTTTTGTAAAACGGAAAACGCCGATCTCCAAAGCCCTGTTGGTATGATTGACTTTCGCCAGCCTGTTACCCCTGGCTGAATATCCGTGTGCCTGATTTGATAGCTGCACCTCACAGGTTCGGTGACCAAGACGAACGAATAAAGGCGGCCACCAGGCGGGAACAATGGCATGGATGGGTGGCAGAAAACCACTAAATCATATCAGCGGCCAGGCATAAAAGCAGGAAACAAAACTCCAGGATCGTTTGCGTAATTACCCGAGTACACCCGATCGGCGCAAAGCGATACATTATAAGCCAGGAATAAACCGGGAAGAATTAATGATTGTACCCCGGAATGTTTAATTTTTGCATACCGGGGCAAGTTGATATAACCAGCTAAGCCTTAATTTTCCAATTACACTGTAAAGATAGCCGATGACCTTTCTTGATGTCGACGCCGACCTGTTTGACCATCTGCCACAATGGTTGATAAAGTTTGATCAGCAATTGTTCATACTCATTAATTCGTCGTGGACAAACACTGTCCTCGACAGCTTTTTTCCTATTTGGCGTGAGTCTATCACCTGGGCACCGTTTTATCTTTTTTTGCTGCTGTTCTCAACCATAAACTTCGGCTTAAGAGCATGGCCGTGGATATTGTTTATCATTCTAACGGCAACCTTAACCGACCAATTAAGCAGCAATTTGGTTAAAGACTGGATTGGTCGTACCCGCCCATGCAGCGACCCTGATTTTTTACATTATGTACGACTCCTGCTCAACCGGTGCCCGGGAAACGAAAGCTTTACATCGTCACATGCAACAAGCCATTTTGGTGGGGCAGTGTTCTTATCCTTGACACTTAAACCATATTTTAAAAAGTGGACGATCCTGTTATATGTGTGGGCATTTAGTATATCCTACGGCCAGGTCTATATAGGTGTTCACTACCCATTAGATGTGATTGGTGGTGGGCTACTGGGAGCTGGAATTGGGTTTCTGAGTGGCGACTTTTTTAATCGTCGAATTGGTTTACCGCGGCTTGATTCCGGTACAGACTCCGCTGTTAACATTTAAAACGCAGGCTCTGCTGTTTTCGGAACGGGATTTGCGAATGGCGGCTTAAACAGTATATTTCAGATAACTTTAAAACAAACAAAACATGAAAAGATTTCTTTTCCTTTCGCTCTTAAGTGCGATTTTATTCAACGTCAATGTAAGTGCCCAGGCCGATAAGTCGAAGCGCCCAAGCCCACCGGCAAGCGACTCTGCAACCACGGCAAGTGGGTTGAAAATAAAGATCGACTACAGCCAGCCAAGTGTAAAAGGCCGCACTATCGGCAAAGACATTGCTCCTTACGGAAAAGTTTGGCGTACCGGCGCGAACGAGGCGACTACGTTTGAAATCAGCAAAGATGCAATGGTAGAAGGCAAGAAATTACCTGCCGGTAAATATAGTTTGTACACGATTCCCGGTGAAAAAGAATGGACAATCATATTTAATAAGACGTGGAAGCAGTGGGGTACAAACTATAAAGAAGGCGATGATGCGCTTCGTGTTACCGTGGTTCCTTCCAAAGCTGATAAGACCTATGAACAAATGACATTTGATGCAGACCAGTCTGGTGCAGTTACCCTATCATGGGGAGACACCCAGGTCAGGTTCAACGTAAAGTAGTCTCGTCCTGTTCAATTTATCGGCACGAGTATAGATCGTTGTTCCATCCTGTTGCGTGAAGCTCCTCGGTACAAGAGTGCGACGCAACGATGAATCATAGCAGCACAATTGCCGGGCTCATAAAAAGCCCGCTTTGTACCCGTAAATGGTTAATCGGTGTCACTTTATTTTGTGGCTTTTAGCGATAGAAATTCGATCTGGTCATTAAGCCCTGCGGTTGTACGCGGGGCTTTTTTATAATGAACCTTGATATGAATTGAATTGCAAACTCAGGCAATTCCATGGAGGCTGCCCCCTTTCGCAAATAATTGATCCACCTTTTTTTCCACGGCGGGGTCTTTTTCCAGTGGTGGCGCATGGTGTGGTTTTATCCTTGCATCCAATACCAGCGGCCCCTTGCAACCCCAGTGCTTGAATTGCACAAAGCTTGCTATACCATAGATATCGTGCGATGGATTACACCTTGTATACGTTACCCACAGGTAATTCCCAAGTCGTTCCGCTACAAAATTACTGTCGTCGCATACCACTATAAACACGACACCTCCAACGAGCTCTACAGCAGGTAACACCTGTTCATCGAGGGCCTTCATCTCGCTTTGTGCCATGTCATAATTTGTAAAGGCTTTTGTTTGAACCGCAATAACCCCCGGCATTACCAATCGTGGGTTTTCAAATCCTTTCAGCGACTGAAGAATCGAAGGAACCTCTGTACACAATTGCCTTTTTATCTCCCCAAAGGCTGAAAATACCACCTTACTGCCCGTATTTAATCCCGTACCTGAGTAGTCGAGCGTGTCGATGCTCGTATTTGTATAAAAGTGAATATCCCGGCTAAGATCGATTCGGCCGAGCATAAACAACATAAATGCCTGTATATCGTGGGTGGTCAACCTACCGGACTCATCAGCGGTAATAAAAAGGAATTTGGCCAGGCTTAACTGACCGGTACCAAGGATGTGGTTGGCGATCGTTAGTATTTCTGCCGGCTGCTTTGCAGGCATATACGGCGTATACCGCTCGCTGCCAATTGCCAATAACAACGGGTGCACACCTGCAGCATCCACCGCATTCACCTCTCTTAAACCGGGGATCTCCTGTTTGATCGCATCCCCCGTAAGCTCATGTATGAGCTCCCCAAAACTAGTGTCTTCCTGCGGCGGCCTTCCCACTACAGTAAACGGCCATATTGCATTTTTGCGTGCATAAACCTTGTTCACCCTCATTAACGGGAATGGATGTGTGAGGCTGTAGTACCCAAGATGATCACCAAATGGACCTTCGGGTTTGTTCTCACCAGGATACACCTCGCCGGTAATCACAAAGTCGGCATCGGTGCTTATACAATAACCATCGCGGTATGTATAATGAAAGCGGCGGCCGCCTAAAACACCGGCAAACGTCATTTCGCTGATGCCTTCGGGCAAGGGCATTACTGCAGAGAGGCTGTGAGACGGTGGACCGCCGACGAAACAACTTACCTTTAGCGGTTGCCCCTTTTTGTTGGCCTTCGACTGGTGAACTCCAATACCGCGGTGTAACTGGTAATGCAGGCCGATTTCCTTATCAGGCATGTAGTCGTTACCAGACAACTGTATCCGGTACATGCCAAGGTTTGCGTGCATGATACCGGGCTGATCAGGATCTTCGGTATACACCTGCGGTAAGGTTACAAATGCACCGCCGTCTTTTGGCCAGTGCTGAATTAAGGGTAGGTCGCTGATGCGAATCTGCTGAGAAAGCACCGGTTGCGAGGATGGATCCTTTAACGGGAGTGCTTTTAGTGCGGCAAGTCCCGAACTAAGGTTTTTGATCGGGTGCTTAATGGCTGCAACAGGATCGTTTTTAAGCTCTATTAATTTCTGTACAGCCGTGAAGGTTTTTCTAAACATGAATTTGCTTCGTTCGAGCGAGCCGAAAATGTTTGAAGCTGCACGGAAGCGGGAACCTTTCACGCGTTCATAAAGCAATGCGGGGCCGCCTGCTTCGTAAACCCTCAGGTGAATAGACGCCATCTCGAGACAGGGATCTACTTCTTCTTTTATCCTAACAAGGTGTCCATTCTTCTCCAGGTCTGCAAGGCATTCTTCGAGCGATGAATAATTCATGTTGTAAAGAAACAATTATTTTGGTCAAAGGTTTGGCTCGCCCACTGGGGTAACCTGCTGCAAATACAAATGCATTTATCTTTGAAGTATGACAAAGCTTAGCATCAACATCAACAAATTTGCCACGCTGAGAAACAGTCGTGGCGGAAACAATCCGAATGTTTTAAAAGCTGCGCTCGACGCAGAAAGGTTTGGTGCAGATGGCGTAACGGTACATCCCCGGCCCGACGAACGGCACATCAGGTATAACGATGTAAGGGAAATTAAAGCTGCGATTAAAACGGAGCTTAATATCGAGGGAAACCCCCGCGAAGAAAAGTTTGTGGACCTGGTTTTAGAGGTACGGCCGGAGCAGGTAACACTGGTACCGGATGCGCTGGGTCAAATCACTTCCGACCATGGTTGGGACACCATCAGGCATCGTAACTACCTGGTGGAGATTATCGGCGTTTTTAAAAATGCCGGTATCAGGACTTCCATTTTTGTGGATCCGGTGATCGAAATGGTGAAGGGTGCAGCGGAGACCGGCACCGACCGGATTGAGCTGTATACAGAAGGATATGCAAAGCACTTTTACGACAATAAAGAACAGGCAATTTTGCACTATGTAAATGCCGCTAAAGAAGCCAATGAGCTTGGACTCGGCATCAATGCGGGGCACGATCTCGACCTGCAGAACCTAAAGTATTTTGCGTCTCATGTTCCCGGCCTGCTTGAAGTTTCTATCGGCCATGCATTGGTTTGCGATGCGATTTACCTGGGGTATGAAAACGCGATCCAGATGTATAAAAGGCAGTTGGGTTGAGTTACTTGTTTGCTTGATAGGTCCGATGTCTTGCCAGCTGAGATTATTTCCGTTTAGAAACAAAATAGGTTGAAGTACCGAGCATTTCAGCACTTCAACCTATAAGCATGTCAACTTATCAACCAGTCAACTTATCAACCTCGCTCTCCTACTTATACAACTTCTCATAATATTCGTGAGCCATCCGGTTGCTGTCGAATTGGAAACGCACATCGCGCATTCCGTTTTTAACCACCTGGCGCCACGTATCGGGCGTGTCGTAATATAATGGCAGGATTTGGTTCTCGAGAATGTCGTACAGGTAATTAAGATCGTATTCGTCCTGCTCCTGCACATGCATCTTTGCGTAATCAGCCTGTGGCACCACGAAACCATTATTCCCATGGTTGATGAACTCCGGTATCCATCCGTCGTCGGTGCTGAAATTGACCGAGCCGTTCATCGCTGCCGTCATCCCACTTGTTCCGGAAGCTTCGCGGGGAACCCTTGGATTATTCAACCAGACATCCGAAGCCTGTTTAAGTCGTTTGCTCAAGGCAAGTTCATAGCCGATCAATACCGCTACATTTTTATAACTCTTGCTCAGGTGAACAAGATGATTAAAGTCGGTGATGGCGGGGTAATCAAGCGGGTATGGTTTTCCTGCCCAAATTATTTGAACCGGGTGTTTTTTATTGCTGGTAAGTTTATTGAAGCGTTCGAGGTCGCGGGTTAACAATTCTGCTCTTTTATAACCGGCAAACCGTCGTGCCCATACGATGGTGAGCACATTTGGATCAAACACTTTACCGGTTTGATCAGCGACAATTTCAAACGCCCTCTTTTTCAGATACTTTTTACGATCGTCAAAGGCGTAATGATTGGCCTCTTCGCTAAAATGATACAATTGTTTATCGGCCCAGTATCGCCAGTTTTGTGCATTGGTGATTGATATGATGGGGCAAATATTTTCGTAATGTCCCCACATGGCCCTGCTGACATGTCCATGCAGCTGGGATACACCGTTGGCAATCCGGGCAAACCGTAGTGCAACAAGGGAGTGATTAAACTGGTCATCTTTCAGGCCCGTCAGGCGTCGTACTTCGTCGAGGCTCATTCCGCAGAAGTAGCTCATCTTATGACAGAGGTATATGTCGTGTTTCTCGTTGCCTGCTTCTTCCGGTGTATGCGTCGTGAAAACCAGGTGTTCTCTCAATTTCTCGACGCTTTGAAATTTGTTCAGCAAATAAAAAGCCGCCGAAACGCCATGAGCTTCGTTCAGATGATAGCGATCGGGATTAAAGTTTAATTCGTCGACCAGTTTGGCCCCGCCAACTCCCAA
>JASLBT010000097.1 GCA_030146445.1 Segetibacter sp.
GTCATACCACCAGCAGGGGCATTCCAGATGTTTACTTTGGAGTTTGGATCCGGATTGTTGTATTTTTTCACCCTATTTAGTTTGTGCTGTTGATCCCCGATCCCGGATCGCTGAAGTAAAAATAATACAACAGGCGCAAAGGCGTTGACACGAGGTCTCGTCACAATATTAGAAACAGCTCATTACCGGGAAAACGTAATAACTGTCTTAACACCCGGGGAAGCAACATTGAGATTTTTAAACAATCACACTATTATATGAACATCGTCATTTTCGGAGCAAGTGGCATGGTGGGAAAACACCTTGTAAGAAAAGCCCTTGTTAAAGGGCATACGGTTAAGGCATTTGGCAGAAATGTTGACCACCTGGTTGATGAAGATAATGCCAGCGATAAGTTGGTGGCAACAAAGGGTTATGTGTTTGATGAAGCTAGTGTCTACAAGGCTGTTGCAGGTTCTGATGCTGTGCTGTCGGTACTGGGAGGTTCATTCGACGGAGTTGATAAGACCAGGAGTCTTGGCGTGAAAAACATTGTTGAGCAAATGGAAAAGGCAGGAGTAAAACGAATTGTTGCTCTCGGCGGAGCGGGCGTGCTTGCCGATGAAGATGGTGTGCTGTTGATGGATAAACCAGATTATCCTAAAGCGTATTTGCCGGTTGGAAGAGAACATTTACAGGCGTATTTAAACATAAAAGATTCGCAGCTAAACTGGACATTTGTTTGTGCACCCGACATTAAAGATGTTGCAGGAAATGGTGTTTACCACACCAATGCTGAACGTGTACCCTCACCGAATAATGGGCACATCTCAGCGGAAGACCTTGCCGACTTTATGCTGAATGCAGCCGAAGAGAATAGCTTTGCCGGGCAGCGCGTTGGTATTTCCAACTAACTACTCTTTGAACCATGAAATTTTTTTAAGTGTTTTGGTGTTGAAAGTTTGATGCTCATCGGTAATTAATGTTAAAACTGCAATTCAATGTTGGAGGTTGACGATTTACTTTCCTGATAAATGTGTTTTTCACCTTCTGGCAATATTATTGAACGCTGACAACGTTATTTGCTTAAAAAACATCGTATTTAATCAGGCGAGCAAAGCATCCCACAACCTTAATCCTTACATGACCTATCAAAAATGAGCAAGAACAGATTTATGTTTTCCACAGGGATAGAGAACAGTTACCCGATGATCACACTTGAGGATGGTACCAGAAGGAGAATAGATGAAATGGAAAAGTGTGGACATTATAAAAGGTGGAAAGAGGACTTTGCACTTGTTAACGAGTTGGGCATAGAATTCCTTCGTTATGGTGCGCCCTATTACCGCGTACATATTGCACCTGGTAAGTATGACTGGAGCTTTTCAGATGATGTGTTTGCGGAGATGGAGCGGTTGAATATAACGCCGATTGTTGACCTGTGTCATTTTGGAGTTCCCGACTGGGTTGGTGACTTTCAAAACACTGACTGGCCTCAATACTTTGCTGAATATGCTACTGCATTTGCAGGCCGCTACCCTCACCTGCAGTTTTATACACCCGTAAATGAAATCTTTATTGCTGCAATGTTTTCTGGTCAGTATGGCTGGTGGAATGAGTGCCAGAGCAGCGACAGGGCGTTTGTAACGGCACTGAAAAATTTGTCGAAAGCAAATGTTTTAGCGATGCAGGCCATTACCCGGGTAAGGCCCGATGCACAATTTATTCAGAGTGAGTCATCGGAGTACTTCCATGCTGAAAACCCTGATGTGCGCCCGCTTTGCGAGTTTTTGAACCAGAAGAGATTTCTGTCACTTGACCTTACCTATGGTCACTCCGTAGATGTTTCGGTGTACAAATATCTCATGGCGAATGGCATGAGCGATGATGAATATACGTGGTTTGGAAAACAGCAGTTGAAGGTAAAAAGCAACTGCATCATGGGCAATGATTATTACATCACCAACGAGCACCTGGTTCATTCAGATGGCAGCACAAGCCCATCGGGAGAAATTTTCGGCTATTATGTTATTACACATCAATACTTCAGAAGATATAAGATACCGGTGATGCATACAGAGACAAATATTACGGAACCGTTTTCTGTACATTGGTTGAAAAAACAATGGGCAAACTTATGCCGGTTGAAGATGGATGGCGTTCCGATCACTGGCTTCACATGGTATAGTTTAACTGACCAGGTTGATTGGGATAGTGCCTTAAGGAACGATGCGGGAGTGATAAATTCATTAGGCCTTTATGACCTGGATAGGAAAATACGACCAGTTGGTTTAGAGTACAAAAATCTTATCAGTCAATGGAAGGAAGTTATTGAGAAGGAAAGTTATGGAGTGCATTTGTTTTAGATTATCATTCGAAAAGATAAACGAAAGCCTGGCCAAAAGCCAGGCTTTGTTATGTCGTTCGACAGGCTATCAAAGGCTACTGGGAACTTTATTCCCCAAATGCCTTATATTTATCGTTTCTCTTATGATAATTAGATTAAATATTATATGAAATCATAGGTAGATTATGGTTATTATTTTGGCACGTTATTGATAATATAGTAATAGCAAGCAGTAAAATTTAAAATTGAGCATAATATATGGAGGCTATCGAAAGCAAATTAAAAACAACCAACCAATTGAACGATGAAAACGATACGGGACTTCCTTCAACACTGATCTGCTTCTCTCATTTAAGGTGGAACTTCGTTTACCAGAGACCACAACATCTGCTTACCAGATACGCTACTTTATTCAATGTTTATTTTGTAGAAGAACCTTATTTTGATGCAAAAGGAGATCCTTATCTCACCTTTACAGTACAGGAAGATAGCTTATGGGTTGTTGCTCCTCACCTTAAGCCCGGAAACTCAAGCGAAGAAAATGACAAGCAACTAAGGAGTATGCTTGATAAGTTTCTAAAAGGAAAAGATTTGTCGGATATCATTTTCTGGTATTATACACCGATGGCTTTAAGTTTTAGTCATCATTACACACCGGCGCTTACGATTTATGATTGCATGGATGAGCTTTCCATGTTTAAAAATGCTCCAAAACAACTGCGTGAACTTGAAGATTTATTGTTAACCAAAGCCGATATTGTATTTACAGGCGGACACAGTTTGTACCAGGCCAAAAAGCACCTGCATGATAACATCTTTCCTTTTCCAAGTAGTATAGATAAAAAGCATTTTGAGCAGGCGAGAACAAATAAAAATCAACCCGCCGACCAGGCAAGTATTGGCACTCCCAGACTAGGGTTTTATGGCGTGATTGATGAGCGTTTTGACATAGACCTGATCAAAGGAATTGCTGAATTAAGACCCGAATGGCACCTGGTAATACTGGGCCCGGTGGTTAAAATAGACCCGGCGACTTTACCTAAGCTTCCTAATATTCATTTCCTCGGTGGAAAAACCTACGACCAGCTTCCTTCTTATCTTTCCGGATGGGACATAGCACTGATACCATTTTTGCTAAACGATGCCACCCGCTTTATTAGCCCGACAAAAACACCGGAATATCTTGCGGCCGGAATACCGGTCATATCAACCCCGATCAAAGATGTTGTTAACCCATATGGCGAACAGAATTATGTTGAGATCGCAGAAGATCCGCAGGGCTTTGTTGACGCAGCTGAACGACAGTTGAGTGCTGACAAAGACCAATGGCTGAAAAAAGTAGACGAATTTTTAACACAGCAGTCCTGGAGCCTGACTTTCAAAAACATGATGCAGGAATTGAACAGAACATTACAAACCAAATCATTTACATCTTAAATCATAACATATGTACGATTACCTAATTGTTGGAGCAGGTTTCGCCGGAAGCGTATTGGCAGAAAGATTGGCTACTGTGGGAAACAAAAGAGTTTTAATTATTGATAAGAGAAATCATATCGGTGGTAATGCTTATGATTACTATAATGAAGATGGGATATTGATTCATAAATATGGTCCTCACATCTTTCACACAAACAGTGAAGAAGTATTCAATTACCTGTCGAGGTATACAGCATGGAGAAATTACCAACATAAAGTTTTGGCACACGTTGACGGACAATTGTTGCCTATCCCCATCAATCTCAACACCATCAATAAGTACTACGGGATAAACATCAATAGTTTGCAGATGGAGAGCTTTCTTGAAGAGCGTGCAGAAAAGGTTTACCCTGTTAAAACCTCGGAAGATGTGGTGGTGAGTAAAGTTGGACGTGAATTATACGAGAAGTTCTTCAAAGGATATACGCGTAAGCAATGGGCTCTGGATCCTTCACAACTTGATGCTTCGGTGACAGCACGTGTTCCTACCCGGACCAACAAAGACGACAGGTATTTTACCGATACTTTCCAGGCAATGCCTTTGCATGGTTACACTAAGATGTTTGAAAAAATGTTGTCTCATTCGAACATCAAAATCATGCTGAACACGAATTACCAGGAGGTAATAAACGAGATCGCCTATAAGAAGTTGATCTTTACCGGACCCGTTGACGAGTATTTCGATTATCGCTACGGAAAACTTCCTTACCGTTCTTTGAGGTTTAAATTCGAAACCCTCGATAAAGAAAACTTCCAGGAGACCGGCACAATCAACTACCCTAACGATTACGCTTTCACCCGTATCACGGAATTCAAGCACCTTACGGGGCAGAAGCACGAGAAGACAACACTTGTTTACGAATTTCCGGAAGCTGCAGGTGATCCTTACTATCCGGTACCTCGTCCTGAAAACGATCTGCTATATAAAAAGTATGCAGCACTTGCGAGCCAGTTGAGCAATACCTATTTCGTAGGCAGGCTTGCAACATACAAGTATTACAACATGGACCAGGTAGTCGCCCAGGCACTAACTACCTTTAAAAAGATCATGCAAACCGATATTCCTAAGCTTACCACGGATGACGAGAGGATCTTTGAATCCAGGGGATAAGAGGCATACCTGGAATATCACCAGGTTCGATAAGCATGAAGTTATCGTTATTGGATGGTAACATCCAATAGCCGGCAATTCTAAATGTCCAGATCATGTTAAGTTATTTAGTTGGTGTACACCCGCAATGTCCTACAGAACGGGGTACACCAACTCCTAACCGTCAGGAGTATTTTTCGGTGCATGAATCAGCCATCCATGGGAAGGGCCTGTATTCTGAAATCGATTTTGAAGCTGGCAACGTTTTATTTGAACTTGCAGGTACGAAAGTCAGTCACGATTACGACCCTAAGTTATCTATTGAAAATCCCAATTGGATTGGTATTGGTTATGGTAGCTGGCTTCAATTAAACGACGGAGATCCCGCGGTATTTATCAATCATTCCTGCAATCCGAACGTTGTCATAAACGATCGGATGCAAATCGTGACGATTGCACCGATAAAAGCTCATACCGAGTTACTGCTTGATTATTCAACAACAGAACTCGATCCATTCTGGCAAATGGAATGCAAGTGTGGAGGTCCTTGCTGCAGGAAAGTGCTGAAATCTTTTCAGTTTCTTCCGTACGATTTAAAAATGAAGTACAACCAGTATATAGCGCCTGTTTTTAGTGTTATTGGCGAGGAAATGATCATGGAACATACTATTGAGTAGGTTGTCGCAAACTAATTTTTGCGGTTGATCCGCTCCATTTATCACGAAAAGTCTTCTAAGGCGCGTCTTAAGTACGCGTCTTCTTTGTTTAGGTCAATAGTGGGGTTTGCTACTGATACTTCATTTAGCTTCATCAGCGTATTTGAGAGAAATGACCGGTGTGCATTTGTATTCGGTTGAAAAGGTCGGTGCCTGCACCCGCTGGTGATTTGCTTAACTTTCTCCATAATTGCAATACTTGCGGGGGCGATGTAATGGTCCATGAATTGCTCAAATACATATTCAGTTCCGGCATAATTAGGATGAACAAGGTCAATATCGTAAAAGCGATAATCACGTAGTACATCAATCAGCATTTCATAAGCTGGAAAATAATGCAGGTTTTCGTTCTTTTCTATTAGCGCGTGTACCGATTCAATCAGGCGCGCTTTACTCCGGTTGTTTTCGACAACACCATCCCTTATGTGCCGCACAGGGCTTACCGTCAGCACTATGTTTATGGCGGGGTTAAACTGTTTTAAGTTAGTCACCGTCGTTTGCAGGTTTTCGGTTATCTCGCTTATTCCGGCCATCTCTTTTGCAAATAGCTGAGCGGGCGCGCGGTGGCAATTGGCTACACGATTTCCCGATTCTTTAAGGCGGTAGTGGAACGACGAACCGAGCGTTATGATTACCCATGACGCTTTTTTCAGAAACATATGTGCCTCGTTGCGCGATCGGTTTATGCGGGCGACAACCTCATCTTTAACCTGTCCTGAAAAAGAAGAATGATGATCCCAACTGTGCCAGAGCTCATTAAGAAAGTAGAGTTCTCCGCTATCGAACTCGTCATTTCTAAGGTATGCGTTCAGGCTGGTACAAACGCTTACCGGGTCGAACATAATCCCACTGGGGTTTTGAAGCACTTTAAATTTATGGTCGAGCAACCTGCCGCCAATATGTTCAGTAAAGCACGAGCCAATTATCAATATGCTGTCTTGATAATTGATCTTATTCAAGGGTTCTTTAATGTTGACGTCGAGCATGAATTTCATGGTCACGGTTTTTACTTAAAGATTTCGTTTGCTAATGCCAAACACTTTTGCAATGCCGGCCTATCCAACTCTGTAGGCAGTTGTTTACTATGCAGGTAGTCGATTAACACTTCGGTGTTCATGTTTCCCACCAGGGGATTATTCGACATCGGGCAGCCACCAACTCCCTTCAAGGCTCCGTCGAACCGTGTACAACCGGCGTCAAGCGCAGCTTCAAGCTTTTCTGTAATGCCTGCTGGTGTCGAATGCAGGTGAATACCGATCTGTTTGCCGGGCCAGGTACCCACAACATTTTCCACCACCGTTTTTATGAGCGCCGGCTGTGCCACGCCAACTGTGTCGGCAAGCGAAACAGTTTGAATACCGAGCGAAACAACTTCTTTTATCCAATCACGCAATATGCCGGGACTGTAAGCATCACCGTAAGGATTTCCAAACCCCATACTCATATAAACCACCAGTTCCTTCCCGCTATCATCACAGAGTTCCTTTATATGTGCTAATGTTTCCAGGCTTTGCCGGATGGAACTATTGGTGTTCAATTGCTGAAACGTCTCTGAAACCGACAGGGGAAATCCAAGACAGCTGACTTCGTTGAATTGCACGGCCTCTTCGGCCCCTCTCCTGTTCGCAATAATTACCAGCAATTTAGTCTTGGCATCCTTCATCAGTAACCTCGGTAGCACTTCTCTCGTATCAGCCATTTGAGGTATTGCCTTTGCCGACACAAAGCTTCCGCAATCCAGAACATCAAAGCCTACTTTCAGAAGCGCATTTAGATACTCCACTTTTTTGTCTGTAGCAATCAAGGTCGGCCAACCCTGCATTGCATCACGCGGACATTCAACCAAAGTTATTTTTGCAGTCGACACAGTTGTACTCATTTTATTTAGTATCGGGTATTGCCATGCGTTAATGCAAAACTCAACATTCGTTCAGAAGTGAGCAAGCCGCTTTACTTTGCGAGGCGATCGTTTTCAGGTGCGGATTAATTTTCCATCTTTGTCCCTTCGAGTATGCTACCAGGAAACATTGTGACCCCGGTATTTATTGTCTCCTTTACCTATAAGCTTTTTTTGGCAGCCGGCAGGTGGAATGCTATTGAACATCGTTGTGTCACTCACTTGTACGTCAGCTTTTCTATTCAACTAATTTTAGACCGCCGCTAAAGTAAACGACACTATCCCGGGATTAATTAGTTCCGGGCAGTTGTAGTGTTACTGCCGGCCGTCAGACGTTGTTTGATTGATTCATATAAGATCATTCCGGTGGCCACCGATACATTCAGCGACTCGAAATCGGTGATCATAGGTACCTTGAAACTTTCATCACAAGCCTTGATCAATGGGGCTTGAATGCCTTTATCCTCACTGCCCATCACAATTGCAGATGGTTCTGAAAGGGGAATATCAAACACATTTTTTGAGGCCTTCATGTCACTCGCATACACCTTGATTCCGTTAAGGTGAAGGTCGTCTACGGCTTTCACGAGGTTGTTTACCCGGCATACTGCAATTTGTTCAAGCGCACCCGCCGAAGTAAACACGGCATCTTCGTTTAATGCACCGACACCTTTATCGGGAATGATCAGTGCATGAACCCCGGAGCAATAAGCAGTACGGGCAATTGCACCAATATTACGAACGTCAGTTATGCCATCCAATAAAAGAAACAATGGCACTTCGCCCTTATCAAACACAAATGAGATCACCTGTTGAAGGTCCTGGTATTGCACTTTTGAGAGCACCCCAACACAACCCTCATGATTACTGATATTGAAGCCGTTCAGTTTTGCAACAGGAACTTTGTTGATCGGTATCTGGTACTCCATTGCAAGCCGCTTAACTTCATCGATCGTATCGCCGTGCACCGTGCTTACGAGATAGATTTTTTCGAGTTGAACGCCTTGCTGAATTGCTTCAATTACTTTTATTCGTCCAATTACAAGGGTATTCTTTTTAGGGCGCGGTTTATGGGCCTGGTTGCGAAAATTCATAATGTAAAATTAAAGTAGTTTTCAGCAGGCACAAGCAGTTGGATGTCGTTTGATTTTGCTACTGTTCCTATTATTCTAGCGGGATTGATCATTTGCGTTCTTGTGAGCCTGCTCCCCAAATCCGGCATTGACGCGATGTACCACAGGCATTTTAAGAAACGCTTAGAAATTTGAAAAGCCCGTAAAGCCTGACCCTGCGTTTTACACCGGAACACATTCTTTCGCACTGTTTGTTCCCGGTGCAACATTCGGAAGATTACTGCTACGGCATCTTTGTGCGTTAAGCAGGCTGCTTCATCGGTAATGTGCCCTGCAACATCATAAGCTTTACTTTTTGCAGGGCAGCAACAGCAAGAGAGTCGGTTATAATACCGTCCTCAACCATTTGATAAGCCTCTTCAAAAGGAACTTTTTTTACCACCAATTTTTCGGTTTCTTCAGGC
>JASLBT010000103.1 GCA_030146445.1 Segetibacter sp.
CTCATAACTCTTCACTCTTAACTCCCGTCTCTCCATACAACATTTAGCATACAACATTCAACATAACGTCAAACAACTCTTAACTCATAACTCTTAACTCATAACTGCTTTTTCCATTCAACATTTATCATACAACATTCAACATAATTCCTAAGGAAGCTCATCGTCCACCACCCGGACAGTGTTCTTTCAGGAAAGATGTATACAAACGTTGTAAATGGCTATAAGTTCCTTCGCCTTCCCTGATGCCATGGGTACGGTTAGGATAACTCATCATCTGGAATTGCTTACCATGACTCACCAGTTCATTGATGAGCATCTCTGTGCCCTGGTAGTGCACGTTGTCGTCGCCGGTACCATGAATCACCAGCAGGTTACCACGGAGGTTTTTTGCATGAGTGATGGGTGAGCCTTTCAGGTAGTCCTGCCTTGTTTCCTGCGGAAGTCCCATATACCTTTCCTGGTAGATATTATCGTACAACAACTGGTTGGCAACAGGTGCAATGGCAATCCCGGTTTTATAGATCTCCGGGTATTGAAACAAGAGGTTAAGCGTGGTAGAACCACCACCGCTCCAGCCTGAAACAGCGATCCGGCTGGTATCGACCCACGGCCACTGCATAATCTTTTTTGCTGCCATCGCCTGGTCGCGAACATTAACAACACCGATGTTGCGATAGATCGCCTTTCGCCATGCGGCACCTTTCGGCGATGGTGTACCACGGCCATCAAGGCTGATATAAATATAACCGTCACCAGCAAAGTCGCCGACGTACAGGCCGTTGTTACCTGCACCTGCCACGTCTTTCACCGTGGCACTTGCAGGCTCTGCATACACGGTGAACAACACGGGATACTTTTTTGTACTGTCGAAATTTCTGGGTTTTACGATCCAGCCGTCAAGGGTCACGTTGTCTTCAGTTGTCACCTGGAACATCTCCACGTTATTCGTTCCGGCAGCCCGTGGCGCCGTGGCTGGTGTATTGGTTTTAAATGCTTCATGCGAAGGCAGCCTTACCCAGTCTGATGCCCTTTCGTTTTTTACATTGCTGAAGGTATGGGTTGCAAATTGTGCATTTGGTGAGATCGAATAGCTGTGCGTGCCCTTTTGCGCTGCCGGCGAAAGTAGCTCCGCCTGTCCACGACCAGTTAATGCGACCCTGTACAGGTATTGCTGGGTAGCATTGTTTGGCGAAGCCATAAAGTAAACGTATCCACCCTTTTCGTCGATGGCTTCCATGGTGATCATATCGTAATCACCCCTGGTAAGCAGTGCTTCTTTGCCGTTCCGATCGACTTTGTAAATGTGTCGCCAGCCATCTTTCTCCGACACCCAAAGAAATGTTTTACCGTCGTCAAGCCACTCCCATCCGCTGAAGTCATCGCTCCACCTTGCTTTTACGTCGATCCAGGCTTTGTCTGTCTCCTGGTAAATTGATTTGCCTGCGCCCGTTGTTGAATTACACAGAAAAATACGAGCCTGATTCTGCTTGCGGTTCAGTTGTTCGAGTATCACCTCGGTATTGTTTGCCGCCCATTCCATCCGTGGAATATAGTGCTGCCTTGGATCACCCGGAACCGCCATCCACTTTGTTTTAGCAGAGGCAATATTTACAACCCCAACTTTACACGGTGAGGGGTCCTCACCAGCTTTGGGGTATTCGACCGGTATGGTAAAAGAATACACGGAATCAGTATTATTGATCAGCAGGAAGTTCCTGATCTTGCGGGCATCGATCTGCCAGTACGCAATGTTTTTGCTGTCGGGGCTCCAACGAAAGCCATCGCGGCAGTCGAACTCCTCTTCATACACCCAGTCGAAGGTTCCATTGATCAACCTGTCGGTTCCATCGGTGGTGAGTGCACTGATCTTGCTGGTTGCAAGGTCTTCCACGAATATATTATGTCCACTTACATACGCCGCCTTCTTACTGTCGGGCGAAAATTTTGCGAACATCAACGACGACGCCGGTTTACCCTTTCCAAGTTGTTTCAGCGCGCCGGAAGCTATATCGAGTACCCAGTAGTCGCCGCGGGTATCCTGCCGCCATACGCGTTTCGTATTGGTGTAAATCAGGGCTTTTTTCTTATCGCTGCTAAACGAAAAACTTCGGACCGCCAATGCATTGGTTTGCCCGGCAGGCACCAATTTGCTGCTTTCGAGCACCACCTTTCTTGTTAATGATGGCAGTTCGTATTGAATAATATCATTCGACTCGATTGCATAGTAACTGTTCCCGTCACCGGCCCAGTTAATCCCACGTTGTGCATGAAGTACGCAATAAGAAAACACCAGGTTCACAACCACCAGTAGACGCAGAAAACGCTTTATTTTAATCATGTTATTTTTTTTGACTTGCAGGGCAATTTAAAGGAAATACCTTCACGGCAGAAAGGGGCAATTTTTGTCCTTCATGCATATAACAGCGTGATCACGATTTGGCCTGTACGGCTGCTGCAGTTACGTAATACATTTTTTCAATTGCAGCTTTTTCGAACAAAGCTTTTTGCTGCGCATTAACATTCATGTTCTTCCATTTATCGGTAGGTACAATTTTCAGGGAGGCAGCCAGGCCATTTAACTGCATGGGTAGGTTAAAGCCCTTTACACAATTGCTGTAACGGTAGTAAACCTTCTTTCCGTCGTTGCTGAAGTAGAAGTCGAATTTGGGGATCTGAATTGTTCTCAGGTACTGGTCGTACACCTTGCTATAATTGAAGCCGGCCTGTTTTGAAATATAGGCTTCCACCTGTGCAGAAGTGACGGTTTGATGGTAAAAAGTTTTGTTGAGTCCCCGCA
>JASLBT010000108.1 GCA_030146445.1 Segetibacter sp.
GGCCGAGTAGGGCACAGCATTGCAGCTACACCCTCTCACAGAACCGTACGTGACAGTCTCCCGTCATACGGCTCTTACCAGTCTTTTAAGTTAGAAAGAAGTTTGTCCCCAATACCAGTGTATAAACAAGTATCGATGACGTTCGGCTATTTTGTGCACCCGTATGTTTGCTTCTGTTTGGCCGCATTTGTGCTTCTTTGCATACCATTTTCCAATTTGTCTGTTGATAGGTTTGAACACCCGACTTAAGTCCGATGGTCGGAACTTTCCATAGTAGTTTATCCACCCTCTGGATTGCAGTTTTATTCTTTCTCCCAGTTCCATCAAAGCTTTACCGGTGTCTTTAAACATTTTGTTTTCACGTATCCATGTCTGGATCCGTTTTACTGCTTTGTTGCTAATCCCCGGTGTAAACGTGCCGATAATACGTCCATCTTTTGTCTGCGCCTTGCGAGGCTTGAAACGGTACCCTAAAAAGTCAAAACTTTTGTTGGGATGTTCATCATCGCTTCCCCATTTCTGGCACTTTACAATCTTTGTTTTCTCAGGATGCAAAGTTAGTCCGCAATCTTCCATTCGCTTTCTAATCTGATCAAGTAACTGCTCTGCCTCTTTCAAGGTTCTGCAGTGTACTATTACATCATCGGCATATCTTTCAAATGGATTTCCTCCATGATACTTACTCATCCATTTGTCAAATACAAAGTGCAGAAACATATTGGCTAATACAGGGCTGATTACCCCTCCCTGCGGCGTTCCTTTGCTGCGCTGTTCTATATGACCTTCTGCCTTGTGTGTTGCAGTGTTTAGCCACCGTTTCACGTACATTAGTATCCACTTCTCCGCCGTAAACCGCTCTACAGCCTTGATCAGCAAACCATGATCTATGTTGTCGAAGAAGCCCTTTATGTCAAGGTCGATCACCCAATCATACACAAAGCACATCTTTCTGCATTGCGCTACTGCATCGTGCGCACTTTTACCCCGACGATAGCCGTATGAACTATCAGAAAACTCCTTTTCCACTATCGGTTCTATAACATCAACTACCACCTGTTGTGCAATCCTATCGAGTAAAACTGGTATGCCCAAGCGTCGTTCACCACCCCCTGACTTGGGTATGATAACTTCCCGGGTTCCTTGCGGATGATAGCTCCCACTTGTCATGCGGTTCCATAGTTTATACAGATGACTGCGGAAGTCTTCCTCAAAAGTCTCCCATGACATGCCGTCGATGCCCCCGGCTCCCTTGTTGCTTCGTACTTTCTTGTACGCTGCCATTACCTGTCCCATGCTGATGGGATGGCGTCCGTCTTCTTTCTTTACTTCTGGTTCCATCTTTCAAAGTCTTTCCCCTTTGCAGAGGTTGTTCTAATTGACTTCTTCCCGACTGGTCAGGCCCCTTCGCTCTTTTTGGCTTTCACCAAACTTCATCACTACTACGAACCTGTCCGCCCCTGACCCATGCTCAATGGCTACTTTTGGCCTTACAATTTGTGCTGCTTGTACCGTTTCACCCGCTTTGTTTTCGTACGCCCTGGATTATCCTGCAGGCGGTTTTACCTATTCGCTTAGCTTCGCCCGAGTCAGGTTCTCCTGTTTCATTGTTTAGCCTGTGTAAGTGTCTTGCCTTCTCTATACCGTACACCATGCAGCCGGCATCAGTTTACTACCGCCGCACTCCTAACAACATGTGACAGAATGTTGATTTCGATGTAAACTTTCAAGATTTCGATACCTCATCAAAGGTTCACTTGCGTTCAACTCACTTACACGTACCTAACCGCTAACGTTCAGCACCATGCCCCTTAGAACAAAGCACCTTAGCGTGGTTTGATAGGTTTGTCTGATCAACCCTACCGACAGGCCATTCTATATAAGAACTCCATCATCTAAACAATAACTTTGCAGGACACAATGTCACTCCCTTGTACATTTTCTTTTTCATGGCGGCTAGCCACGAAACAGATCATTGTTGGCTTATGCACAAAAACATTCTCCTTCCGGCATGCTGGAAACAAAACAGGCCACAGGATTTTCCTGCGACCTGTTGGTACCCCGTTTTGTTTTAATCCGTGTATTCTGATAAACTCTTTTGTATATGTAGCCGTCCTCCTGAGCTCGCATAGCCGGCGTAGCTGAAGGCTTACGATCGATGGCCTTTAGTTTTAAGGCTGCTCCGAGACCTGCGGTACATGATCGCGACCATTTAACTAGTTTGGCGGTAAGCTGTAACCAATGTCAAGCGAATTACTACAGTTCGGTCCGAAAGAGACATCCTAAGTTAACGAGAGTTGGTTACCAGTTCTATGAAGCAAGTCAAACAATCTATTTCAGTTTACCGTCCATAGCTTTCTGGCGGTTTAGTGCTTCTCTATATTTTGTCATCACCCTGTTTAATGTAAAGTCGCGGTATGATGCATCTCCCTTGAACTTTTTCCAGAAAACGTTCGTGTTCATATCCGTACCATTTGCAATAGCGGTTTTCTCTGCCAATTCGAAAGCGTTTATCAAATCCTGTTTTGTCATCTCAGTATAGGTGATGTTAGGATTGCCTGCTGGTGCAATTGCCGGTAGTTCACGGCTTACCTGCTTTTCGGTAGCGGTTGCTACAGGGGTCGGGTATGCAGGGGTTTCAGTAGCAACTATAGCGGAAGTTTTAAAACCAGGAAGCAGTTTTGCAAGCTGGCTGTTGATGCCACTTAATTCATTTCTCAAAAAGCTGATCTCCTTGTTTTGCTCATCGATCAACTTTTGGTTGTCATTTACATTCAAACCTACGGCAACGTTGATCATGTTAAACCGGAACCCCTGGGTTGCAGTTGACCATGCTATTCCTACGATGTTTTTGATGTCTTTCGCCTGGATCTTACTCGGAGCAACAGCTATCCCACCACCACTGTTCGCACCATTTGCAATGATATAATCACCGAGGTTTACTTTTCCAAATACTTTTACCGGCACCTGGCCCATAAAAGCAACCTTTTCAAAATCCTCTACCCTCCCATTCTGCGGCACATTACCCAACACGATCGGCTTATGAGAAACCACCATTATTTTTTCAGCACCCTCTGTGTTTTTGCTTATTTTACCACCTTTTACACCCACAATATCGCCTGGGCCGATGCGCTCGCCTGTCCGCTCTCTCATCAGGTATTCTGCATAGTCACCGGCAGAAGATTGGTAGGAAACGCCGACGGAAGCTTCTTTGCTTTTTATAAACTGGGCTAAATTGACGGAGGCAAAGGCGACATCAGCAATGACGACCAATTCCTGCGCCGTTGCAAGTGCCACGTTAACAGCACCACCAGCTATCAGGGAAGCTATGGGCGGACATGCTACGATACCTAATCCGGCGCATGCGTTTGCAGACGCAGCAGCAGCAATTTCATCGGTAATGGCCGATGCTAAATCATTAGTAGCGAAAAGCAGGTCGATGGAAGATGACGTCACGTCATAGATCCGGCTGGCCAATTCACTTTTATAGTCATCGTCATTCTTTAACTCGTCCATGGTCTGCCCTTCTATACGTCCCTGCATTCCGTGATCATCCCAGAAAGTGATGAAATTATTGGCAGCTGTTCTGCTTCCATTGATTTTAATTGCCATTCCCTGGTTGCTACCCTGCACCCTTAAGGGATATGCATTATAGGATGACTGACCACCTCCGGGATTAGCGGTGATGGTTACCTGGCCGTTTGCTGCCAAAGTGTTGTTGATTGTTGTTGCACCTGCAGTGGTTAACGAACCGCCGACGTTTACGTTCTCACCAACACCAAGTCCGCCAGTCACCACCAACGCGCCTGTTGTCGGACTTGTGGAAGAAGTAGCGTTCGTGATGGACGTAATTCCTGTAACCCCCAGTGTATTATTGATCAAACTGGCACCGGCAACGTCGAGGGTACTGCTTAACGTAGTGGCACCGGTCACCCCTAAGGTGCTCTTGAGCTGCGTGGCCCCGGTTACGTCTAAAGTATTGTTCAGGGTGGTTGCTCCTGTTACATCTAATACATTCTTTAAGGTAGTGGCCCCGGTTACGTCAAGTGTGTTACCCAACGTGGTTGCACCGACTACCCCCAGAGTTTTTTCGAAAAAACCCGGTCCGCCAACATGGAGTCGCTTTCCGATACCTACACCACCGGTTACGATTACGGCACCAGTGGTAGCGCTTACTGATTCGGTCTGATCAAGAAAGGAGGCTATCCCGCCGAAAGTAGATGTGCCGCCAACATTGAGATTTTTACCAATGCCTGCTCCGCCGTTTACCACGAGTGCACCGGTAGAAGGACTGGTGGAATTGTGATTAGGGTTAGTAAGCAAAACCTTTTCGTTGAAGGTGGCATCCTTATCTACCCGTAGCGTTCCCGTAAGTACTGTTGGGCTTGTATTATTGACCGTCAGGGAACTGTTTAAATTTGTCTCAAGATCGACAGTCAGTGTTCCAAATAGTTTTGTGGGGCTCCTTCTTAGTTCGGTTCCAACCGTGAAAGGACCATTATTTATAGTTGACCCTGAAGTTATGTTCAGATTTACGCTGGAGTCAACGTTCAGGTTAGCGCCGACACTAAGAGATCTTTTAAGGCTGATGTTGCCATCTTTGTCTATCCTGAGCCGCTCTATATTATTGGTAACGAAAACAAGGTCCTGGTAGTCGGTCGTTCCGAACTTATCAACTTGCGAATTAGTGTTGCTGTTACCAAATAGCGTCCATACCTGCGCAGGAACTCCCGGGGAAGCAGAGCCTGCTACTGCAACAGCACCTGCACTGAGTTGTGCAGCCGTAGCAGCATGAAACGCATACGGCACTGCCAACAGCTTGCTGCTGCTGATTGTAGCAAAGTCTGACTTGCCCTTGTCTTTTATGCCCACCTGCATCCAGATGTCCTGCGTACTCCATGGCACATCTGCAAATTTGCCGGTCTCTTCTTGTCCACCGCCGATCACCAGCGTAAATAATCCTAAGCTATTCGTTTTTGCTGCGTGTACTTCACTGAAGTAAACAGTGGGCGACTTGGCGTCATTCACGAGCGTTATCCGAAGCATGATCTCCTGGTTAGGTAGAACTTTTCCCTGCAGGTCCCTGGCTACCGCCTGGTATTGCATTCCTTGCGGGATGTGCTGAGCATAAACAGCCGTAAACAACAAAAGAAATAAGCTTATTAGTATCGAAATCTTTTTCATTTATAAAATTTTAAATTGTGATCTTATTGCGTCTTTATTATATTGTAGTTGCTATGTATGCTGCCATCCTTGCTTTGGATACGGAGGTAGTAAGCTCCTTGTGCATATCCCCCTACCTTCAATTGCAGTTGGGTGCCCTTTGCCGGTATCTGCGCGACCTGGAGGATTTTCCCATGCGCGTCGAGCAAGGTGACCGCTAATGGTGTTTTCGGGATGAAGTGCAGAAGAACATTGACCACCGAGGAAGCGGGGTTCGGGAAGATGCTCATCTTGTTTTTCAAGATAAGGTTTTCAGCAGGTCCTGCTTTTTCGATCAATAACACTGGCTGGTGGAAGCCCTGTGTGTATAGCACTTTAGATGTCGATACGGTTTCAATAGCGACTTCGCCTAACGTCCACTCGAGCGACATGGAGCTCCCTTTAGCGATACCACCGCCGGGAGCAACAACAGTGGGCGACCTTTCCTGTGAGAAAGAAGATACTGATATCGCCGTAGAAGCGATGATCATACTTAAGTAGATTTTCATGATGCAGGTTTTATGTAAAGAATACCAATTTAAGCGGCGGTGAGTGGGAAGGCAGTCCTTTTAGCGCGAGTTGGTTGCGGCCAGTACAACAGCGTGATTTGCAGCGGGAAATTGATAATATTGTACAGCTGATCCTATTTTTTGGTGTAGACAAAACTGGTCAGGATGCCGGACAAATGAGGGCGGAGTGTGGACATTTAGGGACAAAAGTCGTCTGACAGGTAAAAACGAGGCTTTTTTTCGTAAATAGCAAGATTGGTTCCATGTCCGCCAACCCACTCGGGTGCGGGTATTGGAACCAAACGCTGTAGTACCAAAATTGATGAAAAACTATATTAAGTGTCTTGTGCTGGCATTATTGGCCCATCATGTTCAGGGCGATTGTCAGCAGTTTCTTATTAATGCACCCGCCGAAAAGAGGCTGCAGGTCCTTTGGCAATATTGCAGCGACCACTTTATATCCGACAAAGACTCAGCAGAAACCCATCAGCTATTAATTAGAGTTGCCGCTATTGCCGATAGCCTGAACGATGCTAAGCTGAAAGCCTATGCAGAATACTTTCGGATGTGTTACCGGGTTCCCTTTTCCAGTAATTTGGAGAAGCACTTTGCCGCAGGTGATTATCAAACCCCGGTCGCTGTATTCAGGAAAGCACAACGATGGGCAAAAAAAAAGCGGCATCGTGATATCGCCGCTTCATGTGAGTACTATATCGGCCAGATTTATTTTCGTGCAGGCCGCTATGGGCTAGCTTTCGAGCACCTGCTAAAAGCAGACGAAGAATTTAAAGAAATAGGGTACGACAAGGTACCGGCTGCATCAATATACCTATACAACTTCGGATTTGATTATTACCGGTTCGAGGAATACGAGAAGGCACTGGAATGCTTTAAATCTGCTTTGAAGTATCCGGCCTACCTACGTCGACTCGAACTAAACACCTTAAATGCCGTAGGTCTCATCTATGCCCGTTTAAACGATTGGAACAATGCCGCGAGTTATTACCGGCAAAGCATATCGAAAGCGGTCGCAATTAACGACCACGCATGGAAAGGTATCAGCGCAGGCAACCTCGGCAATCTTTTCCTGGAAAAAGGAGAGTATGACTCTGCACTTTTCTATCACAAAATCAACTTTAATCTCAATACCGCTGAAGTTCCGGAAGATGTTGCGAAAAGTGCTTTATCTATTGCCACAGTGTTTATCAAAAATCGACAGCACGACAGTGCACTACACTATATCAATTTCGGCCGGCAGCTTGCGCAGCGGTATTACACTACGGCAATTAACGATGGCACCGACGCGTTGAAATACCGGGAAAGGCTTCTCAGGGTGATGATGGACTATTTCAAAGCAACCTCCGATTACAGGAATGCTTTACTTTATTCCGACTCAATAACCGGTTTAACCGACAGCCTGCACCGGGTGCTCGATAACAAAATCTTAAACCGGGCTATTGAAAAAGTGTGGTTGGAGGGATATAAAACAAAGATTCAGCTACTAGAAAGCAATAAAAGGGTTAGTCAATTGCGATTGTACCTTTTGCTAGCGACCCTGTTATGGATAATTGCGATAACGGTTATACTGTTCCGGCGTTATCGCCTGCGGAAAAATCTCCAGGTGCAGGTTGCTGAAAAAGAAAAACAGGAACTGGCATTTGGGAAAACACAGGCAGAGGAAAACCTGAAAGACGCCGAGGAGCGTTTGCAGGGCTACCTCGAAACCATGAAGGCAAACACCACCTTGATTGAAAATCTGGGTTCGGAATTAAACCAGCTTAAACAAACGACCAGTACCATCGCACAGACAGCAATAACGGAAAATATCGAGAAGCTCGTTTCCAGCACCATCCTTACTGATGAAGACTGGCGAAATTTCCGCAACCTGTTTGAACAGGTGCACCCACAGTTCTTACCACAACTAAAAGAAAGGTATTCCGACCTTTCTCCCGGAGAAACAAGAATACTGATCCTAACAAAGCTTAAACTGTCGACCCGTGAAATGGCCACAATGTTAGGCATAACGGTTGACGCGATCAGGAAAGCCCGATACCGTTTACGTAAACGATTAAACTTTGACAAGGAGAGTAGCTTCATAGCCGCTATCGAGGAACAGGAATTTTAATGACATCAACAAACGTCGCCATCATCCGGGAAGAAGTTCTGATATGCAACCGTCCAACTTTCCCTTGCCTAAGGTTGCTGTGCATCAGGGGGGTTAGATTTCATCTCTTCAGTCCATGGCACTTCGATGCCAAACCTGCCTTCAGCAAGGAGTTTGATAGTCAAATCCAGATCAATTTACCTGGTTTCAAAAATAAAATTTTGCTTGCATCGTTGTAAGGTATCAACCGTAAATGATGCCGTATTCCTATTTCAACAAACCGGTTTGTAAAGCTACAGTGGGCGCTTTGTCACTGTTGTCAGTGTTACTATGCTCAAGCCGGGCGTTCTCGCAGTCACCTGCCGTTGTTGCCGGAGATGCTATTGTACAAACCCACGATCAAATTCACGCTACCAGCCACAATCAGGAAAGCGTACCAATGAATACCAGCCGTACAAACAACGGCGTTGGTTGTTTTTTTGTAATCGCTCCGGGTGCCGGCGTTAAAATGACCGGCGCGGCCAACATGTTATTATCCAGCGGCGGAACCCTCATCAACAACGGGAGCTTTGATGCGGCATCAAATACGGGCAGCGTAACTTTCCTCGGAAGTGGTACAATTGCAGGTACAACTACCTTCCAGAATATTGAAACCTTTGGGCCACTTGACTTTGGCACGGCAAGCACTATTGCAGGAGCATTCACCATTCAACCGGGCGGTTCCGTGATCGGTAATTCGCCTGTCTATAACTGCCCCTCTTCTTCGTTGATCTATAACACCACGGGTGTGTTTCCAAGAGGTTTGGAATGGCCGTCAGTTATTTCCGCTCCGGGTTACCCTTCAAACGTTATCGTCCGTAATAATACCACCATCAACTTCCCGGCGGCGGGTGCCGGTTTTGTGTGTAACGACCTTGATGTAGAATCCGGTTCAGCGCTCTACCAAAGTTATTCCGGTGCAAGTGCGCCGCTCACCATCGGAAGAAACGTAAACATCAGCGGAACACTTTCTCTTGGAAATAATATCGGCGACGACATCACCGTTGGCGGAAACTGGACCCGGCTTGCCGGTGGTGTGTTTAACAGCAACGGGCGAACTGTGAGTTTCAACGGTACCAACAACTCCGTTATCACTGCGCCAGGCTCAGCGGCCAGGGACGTAAATGGCGCATTCGGCGG
This sequence comes from Segetibacter sp., assembly GCA_030146445.1. Lineage (GTDB taxonomy): Bacteria > Bacteroidota > Bacteroidia > Chitinophagales > Chitinophagaceae > Segetibacter. The sequence goes on from JASLBT010000108.1 coordinate 8,992, forward strand.
CGAAACCTTTTCGGAGCTCCAGATCAATAAGTCTGCGGAAACAGCCGAAGTTACATTGGGCAGCAATGTCTCGGTGGTTAGCGAACTTAAGTTGACCAAAGGGATTTTCAACCTTGCCAACAGCGACGTTACACTTGTATCTAACGACTCCATTACAGCGCATGTGGCGCCAATTCCTTCAGTGGCGGGCAGTATTTCAGGTGTCGACATCAGGTATGGCACCACAGGGGATGGAACGGGTAAATTTATTCCCCAGCGTTTTCTGCCCATCGGAACGGGTTCAACTTCCAGGAGATGGCGCCTGCTGACAACACCTTTACAGGCCATAAATGCACCTACTATAAATGAAGCATGGCAGGAAGGTGTATCTAATGCCGACCGGAACACCCCGGTTGATCCATGGCCAGGATTTGGAACAACAATTACCAAAAGCACCACTTATAACTCTGCTGACGGTTATGACCAGGGCAGCACTGATAACCCCTCACTGTTCTACTACTCCGGAACGGGCAACTCGGGCTGGAGCGCCCCCGCATCCACCAGAGCCGGTGCAATCACCGATCAACAGGGGTACATGTTATTTGTTCGCGGAAACAGGAGTATTGTGGTCTCTTCGCAGTACATCAACGCAGGTCCTACAACACTGGAGCCTAAGGGAAGAATCAACACCGGTGATATTGAGAGAACATTGACTACCGGCTACCAGCCGATCGGTAATCCATACGCTTCGGCGATCAGCATGAACAATGTGGTGTTTAACAACTACACCAGCGGTGGTAAAACCTATAACAATACAGCAACTGCTTCGGCAAACGGAACGGGGATCACTTATTACCTGTGGGACCCAAAAACAAGTGGCTCATCGGGTGTGGGTAAGTTTATTGCATGCTCAAGCAATGGCGACGGCACCTACTCAGTTACCGGTAACGAGAGTGGTTTACCGCCCGATGGTACAATACAGTCCGGGGCGGCTTTCCTGATTGCAGCAGAAAACAATGGTGGAACCATCACCTTTCATGAAAACGACAAAATAACTTCCAGCAGCAATATCGGTGTATCAAGCCGTACAGCCGGAACAACCGCCAACTCCTTTACACTGGTCACGAACTTATATGCCGGTGCGGGCAGTAATGTAAAGCTTGCCGATGGGGTGATCAATACATACAATTCCTTGTATTCAGATGAAGTAAGTTCTGAAGACGCACCAAAAATGTCGAGTTTCAACACCAGGGAAGTACTGAGCATTGCCAGGGAAAAGCAGCTGCTGGCTGTCGAGCGAAGAAATGCAATCAACCACGGAGATACCATCTTTTTACACCTGTCGAAGATGAACAAAACGGCTTATGAATTCCAGTTCAGCGCACGCAACTTCGACCCCCTGATGACCGCCTTTTTGCAGGACACATACACCGGCACATCACAACAGATCAATTTTGCAGACACTACCTATGTTCCCTTCATGATCAGTGACGATGCTTCTGCCGCACAGGATCGTTTCCACATCGTGTTCAGGACGGCAAAGGCGCTGGCAGCTACCACTACCATGGTAAAAGCCTATGCACAAAACCGGGATATCGCAGTAGAGTGGACGGTTAAAAACCAGGAAAACATCGGCAGCTATGCCATCGAAAAGTCCACCAATGGACAAACTTTTGTGCAGGTTAATACAACAGTTGCAAGAGGAAGTGCAGTTGCTGAACAGCAATACAGCTGGATTGACCGCTCAGCTGCACCAGGCAATAACTTCTACAGGATAAAGACAATACAACTAAATGGCAGGGAGAGCTACAGCGGGGTCGTAAAGGTAAATGTAGCCAGTTCCGAAGCCACACTGACCGTTTACCCTAACCCCGTACAAAATGGCACCATCAACCTGGTGTTTAAAGGAGAGGCTGCGGGCAACTACCAATATAAACTGGTAAACAGTACGGGCCAGGTAATGCATTCGGGCACATTACGATATTCAGGCGGAAGTTACCTGCAAAATATCACCACACATCAGCGGCTCCCGGCGGGCACTTACGAATTACAGGTTCAAAAGCCGCAAGGCTTGCAGGTAATTAAAGTAATGGTATTGTAGTAATTCATCAGTTGCCTGCATGGACGGATGAGGTATAAGGGTATTGAGGTAATGGGTATTGGGGTGATAGGGGTATGTTTTGGCAGTGTATATCAAAACATAAATCCCGGCACATATTCCTGCAAACGGTCCAGGGTCGTTTAAACATCAATGGTGCGTCAGCAAATTCACGCGACCCTGCCGTAAATCCAGCGAAAGTTTCAGCAGTTGCTTATGAGGGCTGTCCGACGCAACCCGAAATCATTTGGTCGGAAAGATCGTGTCAGCAGGTTTGCATGACACAACGATAATGTTTTACATCGGGTATTCTTGAACATTCATTAAGCTCAAACGCTGGTTTTC
>JASLBT010000112.1 GCA_030146445.1 Segetibacter sp.
AACAGAAGAACTTCCTTTTACTTCCGCGTTGACCAGTTGATTGTTTAGCACTATTGCGCCGTGCGCCGTTAACGCGGCTTCTAGGCGTAAGCCCACTGTAAAGTTGTTGTTCAACGCATATTTTGGTTCCAGTGAGAATAGCGCTCCTGCTTTAGTTCCGCTTCCTTTAGGTATAGCATAACCGGCGGCAATGTCGAACTTAAAGGGTTTGAACGCTTGTTCTGTTTGCGCTTTCGCGCCGGTTATTATGGGAAACAGAAATGCGAAAAGGAAATGTTTTTTCATGTTTGTCAGGTTTACTAAGTCTCTTAGCGGACGCAAAGAAAACGTAAACATCTACAAAGTGTTGTGAGCGGGGGCTCGAAATTACAGCCGTTCATCCCAAATGAATTCTGCCATCCTCGTGGCAATGCCCTCATTATCTCTCCCGGTGTCCAAAACACCCTTCCTTTTTTCAACGTCAGCGGCCGTAAATTCAACTGAATACACTTTGCTTACGAGGTCCCTGAAGTCTCCGGCTGAAGATCCGATAAAGCAGACGTTAGCCAGATTTGTGCCAAGAACACCAGCGTCGTTGGATATACAATGTCGGCCATGATAAAGTGCGTTGTAAAGTTTAAGCTTAACCCCTGTGGCATTAAACGATGGCAGTATGTTGATGTGGGCTTTTTGTATCATGTCCTGCATCTCGGTTTCCGTAGGGTTAGCTACAAGGCAAGTATGTGGAAGTTTGTTGGCTGCCACTTCCAGGTTTTTTGTCGGATTTTTTCCTGCGACCACAAAGGGAACTTCAACTTCGGTAAAAACATTTTCAAGCAACCAGATTGCTGCTTTTTCATTTTCATCAACCGAAAGATTGCCGTGATACAAACAGAAACTGCCTTTACCAGGAAGGCAGCTCACCTTCCACGGTGGTAAAAAGAGTGGTAAGTATTCGATTTTTGCGTATCCAAGTTTCTGATATTCGATGGTATCGGCTGCTGATACGGGCCAAAAACGGGCTGAATTGGCCACCTGCTTTTCATATTTTAGCAGTTGTTTGCTTTCCCAGCTATAATATAGCCGCTTTAAAAATCGGGTGCTGGTGCCTGCAAGATGGGCATAATACGTATGCTCTACATTATGCAGGCGAACAAAGCATTTCCGGCCTGCAAATCTCTTATCGTTCAATAAGAATGTGCAGTGTATCCCTTCCATCAGGATTGGATGACTGTCCTGTAACAACCTCGTGGTGAGTTCGGCATTTTTCCGGCTCGATACGATAAAAGGGAGATGAAGATCAATTCCTGAGATGCCCCTGGTTCGGCGGTAGTAGTGAACGGCTTCACAATACTTATTTAATTCGGGCTGCTCGCCGCGGCCGTATTCAAAACAATGGAGATGTATTTTCACCCCCACCTTATGCAATGCCGGCAGTTTATAAAAAAGGTCAAACACACCCCCATAATCTACAGGATACGGTACATCGAGACAAATGATATGAAGAACCTTTTCCAAATGATATTGTTTTTATAAAGCCAGGGTACGCCCGGATTTGACGATCTATGCCCGTGCAAAGCTCGATGGCGGCGTAACACTATTGTACACTACTCCTTTGCTTAGTTGATACCAGGATGCATTAGCCTTGTGTGTTCCCTGGAGCATCTAACCAAATACAGGGATTGGTATGGTCCACAGTCAATACTTACACATTCAACCAGATTAGGTTCACTCGTTTTCAAATTATGGTTGCTTTTGACCAGCCCTGTAAATTGTTAATAGATGAAAACCTACACGACGAAGTTGCGTGAAACAGTTTCCACCGGCAGAAGTACAATAAATGCCAGAACATCCTACAGGTGGCAACACCTGCAACAGTGCTTGTAGTTCAAATCAAAAAGGGCCGCCTGGTTGGGCAGCCCTTTGTAACATCTCGCAGATGCTTCTAATATGGTCTTGCCTCCTGGGCAAGTTCTTCTGCTTTCCCAACGGCATTTTCGTCCTTGATGTCGTTATTGGTAATTGCACTTTGATGTTGAGCAGCTTCTCTTAATCCATCGGCTACTCTTTGTCCGTACTCCGGATCACACCTGGTGAACAGTTCAACCATTTTATCCTGTATATGCTTTTGTGCAGGAGCAAGTGCGCTAACGAGGTTCGATATAAGGTCATCTTTTTCCCATTGTTCGTGTTGGCGGTAGCGCTCACCAGCCTGTTGAAAATCATTTGTTTTTTCAATCTTCTGGCGAACAAGGTTCGCGTCATAATGCGGAGTATGGTCCTTTACTCTTTTTGGCGCTTCTGTAAGCCCGTTCATCGAAGATGGCTCGTAGTTTACGTGTGGGTTTTGGCCTTCGGCAAAATCAACCTTATAAGTCATCTGTCCATCCCGCTGGTTTGTTGCAACGTGTTTCTTTGGAGCATTGATTGGCAGTTGAAGGTAGTTGGTCCCGACGCGGTACCGCTGGGTATCAGAGTATGAGAACGTTCTGCCTTGCAGCATCTTGTCGTCTGAAAAGTCAAGTCCATCCACAAGAACACCGGTTCCAAATGCGGCTTGCTCGACCTCTGCAAAATAATTTTCAGGATTTTTGTTCAGTACCATTTTACCGACTGGCAAGAAAGGAAATTGATCCATAGGCCATATTTTGGTATCATCGAGTGGGTCGAAATCAAGCTCGGGATGTTCCCCGTCCTCCATTATCTGTACACATAATTCCCAGGCAGGGTAGTTGCCACTTTTTATTGCATCAAATAAATCCTGGGTTGCATGGTTGAAGTTTTTACCCTGGATTTTCTCAGCTTCCGGTTGTGTTAGGTTTTTTATGCCTTGCAAAGGCTCCCAGTGATATTTAACGAGTACCCCTTGTCCATCTTCATTGACCCATTTGTAGGTGTTTACTCCCGAACCCTGCATTTGCCTGTAGTTGGCAGGAATTCCCCATGGTGAAAACAGGAAGGTAATCATGTGCATGGCTTCAGGAGTGTTGCTGATGAAGTCAAAAATTCGCTCACCATCCTGGCGGTTAGTAACTGGATCGGGTTTAAATGCATGAACCAGGTCGGGGAATTTCATTGCGTCCCTTATGAAAAAAACTTTGAGGTTGTTACCTACAAGATCCCAGTTCCCATCTTCAGTATAAAACTTCGTGGCAAAACCCCGGGGGTCACGTAGTGTTTCAGGCGAATGTCCCCCGTGTATCACGGATGAAAACCTTACAAATACAGGTGTCTGCTTACCCTTTTGTTGGAAGAGCTTAGCCCTGGTATATTTAGCAATAGGTTGATCGCCGACAGTTCCATAAGCCTCGAAATATCCATGAGCACCTGCACCACGTGCATGCACAACGCGCTCGGGAATTCTTTCACGATCAAAGTGGGTAATCTTTTCCAGAAATTGATAGTTCTCCAGGGTCGTTGGACCTCTTCTTCCTACGGTGCGAACATTTTGGTTGTCGGTAATTGGATGGCCCTGCCGGGTAGTGAGTGTATTAGAGCCCTGACCTTTGCCGTTGCTCTCTGCATGATGTCCGTCGGAAGCACCATTGGTGGGTTGCTGACCCTGTACATTTTCTTCCTGGTTCATTAGGATTATTTTAGAAATGAATAATTATTGGCATCATAAAAATCGGGCAGTAAAGTTAAACATCAAAGCTCGGATTATGTTTACGATTTGAGGCAATACTTTATACATATGATAAAAATAAAGCAGGACAGGTAAAACGTTTATATATAAGATTGCCTCGCCAGTGTCAACCAGAGCTCAGCAAAATAAAACACGCTTGGCGACGTACGATTCAAGCGCGAGTTTTCATAAATTTAGATGATGCCCGTTCATTGTGCAGTAAGTGAATTGATTGCTAATAGTTGAATTGCAGGCATACCTTGAGGCGCTCTATCGTATATTATCGGGGATAATGGTACGGAATTTATATTCATAATCAGGATAGTTCGATCGCAGGCTCGCTTCGTCCGAATCTAAATTGATGTCCTGCGATTTAACGGATAATAATATAATTAAATGGAACAGCATGTTCAGGAAACGGCGGTCCTTGATGCCGGTTTTTCAAGGGAGCAGGAGGTTGTAAATACAATTATCCATGCGCTCGGTATTTTATTCGGCATGATCGCTATTCCCTTACTACTTCGGAACGCAGCTGAAAATCCCTTCTCGCTTAGCTTGTTAAGTGTTGTGATTTATGGGCTATGTTTTCTAATGACTTTCACCTTTTCGACCTTGTACCATGGTTTACAGCGCAGGAGAGTCAAGCTTTTTTTTAAATTACTCGACAGGATCAGTATATACTTCTTTATCGCTGGCACTTACACGCCATTTGTGCTGCACTATATGTATGATCGCACTGGTGTAATACTTCTTTCGTGTATATGGGTCTTGGTCATCCTTGGCGTATTGTTCGAGCTATTCCTTGCCAGGCGTTACTTTATCCTTTCAGTTTTTTTCTATCTGGTAATGGGCTGGCTGTTTATCGTGGTGAGTAAATCATTTTTTGCCGCCATGCCAACCTCCGTTATTGTATTGATACTCTCTGGTGTTTTTCTATACTCGATGGGCGTCATTTTCTACGTTTGGCAAAAGTGGAAATATCATCATGCCATATGGCATACATTCGTGCTCTTTGCAAGTATCTGCCATTATGTTGCGATATTGAAGGCAGTTTCGTAACAGGGTATGAACACTAATTTGGTACTGTGATACTTAGCTAAGTTCACGAGCGAGTATTTTCCCGTAAAGAAGTTAGATGATTGTTGATTGTAAACTCCTCCTTCGTTGTTGGTCCCTGGGGAATGTTGGGGAGATGATACACGTCAAAGGAAGAGCAGTTGGGCACGAAAGATATCGGTACAAGCACCAATCAAAGCCGTGGCATTGCAATTGCACCTGTGCCTAAACAGCAAATCATGGGGGATTATCTAAACCTGCCGCTTGGTATCCAGGTCACCTGGTTGTTTTTACTCTCAATTCCTATAGCCTGTATCGCCTGGACGGTCACCCACG
>JASLBT010000145.1 GCA_030146445.1 Segetibacter sp.
GCTATCGCGTATGCACGTGAGGGAGCTGACGTGGCGATCAACTATCATCCACTGGAAGAGGCTGATGCAAAGGAAGTCATAGCACTGATTAAGGCAGAAGGTCGCAAAGCCATCGCTATTCCCGGGGACCTGAGAGAGGAAGCATTTTGTAAAAGGCTCGTCGCTGAAGCCATCGAGGCTCTCGGGGGACTGGACATACTGGTAAGTAATGCAGCCCACCAACAAACCAGGGAATCCATCCTGGATATAACAACAGAGGATTTTGACGCTACAATGAAGACCAACATATATGCACCTTTTTGGATCATTAAGGCGGCGCTTCCCAGTATGAAGCCGGGTTCATGCATTATCGGAACAACATCGGTTCAGGCCACTGATCCATCTGCTGAGTTGTACGATTATGCGCAGACAAAGGCAGCCACCACGAATTACGTAAGGTCGCTGGCAAAACAACTTGCACCAAAAGGAATACGGGTGAATGGTGTTGCGCCTGGTCCTATTTGGACGCCTTTACAGGTAAGTGGCGGCGCAACACAGGAGAAACTAAAACAATTTGGCGGCGACACGCCTATGGGAAGGCCCGGGCAGCCCGCTGAACTAGCCTCAATTTTTGTACAGCTTGCCGCAAGCGATGCCAGTTATTCTACGGGCCAGGTTTATGGTGCAGCAGGCGGTAGTGGACAACCGTGACGAGCAGCAGCAACAAGGTATTCACCGAACAAGACTTAGGCATTGCTCAACGACAATGCTTGAACAGGAGCCGTTCACCTGGCTATAAACCCGGTATCTGGTTCGGGTCAATTGAGCTTAAACTTACAATCCTAAAGCGTCAGGTCAACTTGAACTGCCGGCTCCTTTTTCGTTGCAATGACCAGTAAAACATGTGAAATGTAACAGGATACTTTGCAAATTATCAACCAATCAACTTGTCAATTTTGGCTCTCTGACGTAATCCGCAGATCTCTATTGGTCGCTTCACACATTTGATTAACTGTTGCTGTTTTTTTCTCCGGTATCCAGCGCTCAAGCGCCTTTTCGACCAAAGGCACAAAGGGCAGAAATAATACGACTCCTGCTATATTAAATATCATGTGCGATGTGGCGATCTTCTGTTCCAGGGTTGCCGCGCCGGATATCTGCTCGATGAGTTGAACATACACTTTGAATGCCAGGAGGCCGATACAAATGCAAATAAGGTTAAATAAAAAGTGGAATATGCCGGTTTTTACAGCCTGCCTGTTCGATCGGAGCGTGGCCAGCAAGGTATCGGAACAGGTGCCAAGTTCAGCACCAAGCATCACCGCAATTCCTGCCGGTAAACTTATGAGTCCTTTTTTCGCAAGGGTGATCGCCATACCAACGGTTGCCGACGATGACTGGATGATCAGCGTGACCAAAGCACCGGTTCCGGAACCGACAAGCGGGTTTTCGAGCCGCGTCATCCAGGTGATAAACTGCTCATGATTTTTCAACGGCTCCACCGCCCGCTCCATGGTATATAAACCAAAAAATAAGATACCAAAGTAGATAATCACTTTTGCGGTGGCGGAAACCTCTGCTTTCTTTGCAAAAAAGCTCAACACTAATCCGACAAAAATCGGAATCGGCGACCACTGCCCGATGTCGAGTGCAATGATCTGGCTGGAGAACGTGGTACCAATATTTGCACCCATCACGACGCCAAGTGACTGCCGGAACGTCAACACACCGGAGTTTACCAAAACGATGGTCATGATGATCACGGCTGAGGAAGAGTCGAGTAATACGGTAATGATTGATCCGGTCAAAATACCGGCAAAAAGGTTTTTAGTAAAGACGCCAATCCATTTTTTCGACTTGTCGCCGAGCAAGTCCCGAAGCGTTTCCGATAAATTGTTCACCGCAAAAAGGAATAAGCTGAGCCCACCGATTACCAACAAAATGATTTCCATATCAAAAAGATATGCGAACTTTTAACTGCCCTATATTAAGTAATTGTTACCACGATGGAATACAGTGTGTGAAACCAAAAATGTCAAAAGCTTTCACGCACCAATATGCAAGCCTGTGACCGCATCATGCATGGTTCCGACGATAATGCGGTGTCCAATTTTAATACAAATTGATAACTTCCGTTTTTAAAAACCCCTTTTATTTTGCAACTAATGGTTAACGATGAACTATGACACCGGTGAAAGAGGCTACCATATACGATATAGCGAAGGCGTTGAAAATATCCACTGCCACAGTAAGCCGCGGGCTGCAAGGCAACGAGGCGGTAAAAGAAAAAACCCGGAGAAAGATCCTCGATAAAGCTAAGGAACTTGGGTACCGGTACAACAGTTTTGCAAGTAACCTACGCAAAAATAAAACGCATACAATTGGTGTGCTCATGCACGAATTGAACAGTTCCTTTATGCTGTCGGTATTGGCGGGCATAGAAGCCGTAACTGCTGAGGCTAAATACGACATCCTGATTACGCACAGTGCAGAGTCCGGTGCAAAAGAGATCGCAAATGTGCAAAACCTGTTCAACAAACGCGTTGATGGACTCATTGCGTCACTGGCATTTGATACCCCGGACATTTCTCATTTCGACGCCTTTATAGATAAAAATATTCCGGTCATATTTTTCGACCGCGTAGAAGAAAACAAAGGTGGTACGAAGATCATCATCGACAACTATAAGGCTGCTTATGAGCTGACTCAACACCTGGTCGACCAGGGCTGTAAGAGGATTGCACACGTAACCGGCAGTCGTTCGAGGAATGTGTATGACCAGCGTTACAAGGGCTATGTAGCCGCACTAAGGGATAACAAAATTAAGCCGGACGACAAGCTGGTTTTTATCAATGATCTGCAGAAGGACAGCTGTGTTGCAGCGGCAAAACAGATGATGCAGATGAAACAACGGCCCGACGGGCTCTTTACCACCGGCGATTTTGCAGCAGCAATTTGTATACAAACATTCAAAGAGGGCGGCCTGAAGATCCCGGATGACATTGCCGTAGCCGGATTTAACAACGACATGGTGAGTACGATCATAGAACCAAACCTGACTACTGTGAACTATTCCGGTTTCAATATGGGGAAGGTGGCGGCACGAATGCTGATCGGCCATCTCACGGGCAACAACGAGATCTCGTTTACCAGTACGGTGGTACTTAACGCCGAATTGGTGATCAGGGCATCAACGTTGCGAAAGAAGTAATACAGCGCCAGAGTCAAGCAGCTTTGTACGCGCCCGACCGCGCTTTGGTACAAACCTGGATCGACAATGCCCGGCAAAATCGAGGCGGTTTAATGTAATTTAAAACCTTTTTAAACCGGGGCTGAGAAGCCCCCATCACCCGGGTGCTCACGCCAAGTATAATTTTAAAATCCCCTTCATCAACAGCCCCATACCGCGGGAAGACTTTCTTAACATAGTATGGCGGGTTGTTGAAGTCCGGCCATTAAGGTGTCTTATGTTAAAGCGGGGCAAACCATTTGCCTAACAAGCCCTGGCAACTACCTTAGCATTTTCAAGGCGATCTTCGGGTATCCGCATGATCACTTAGGGCGGGCTACAGCAGGAGAACCGGTTCGAGCAGCAGGATTGAAACTCACTTTTAACCCTGGCGATCGTTCCAACCTGGAATCACCGGTTGGCTCACTGTTCCTAACTAACCTTTTTGATTTTTACTGCAAACAGGCTCCACGTTGCAATAAGCATCAGAACAGCTGACACCTGGTAAACGATGGAAAGGTCAACGTTTGCGTCTTTTAATGAGCCGCCTACATAAACCATCAGACCGCCGATAATCGTACTTAAAAAGTTCAGGAAACCGTAACTCGTAGCGATATACCTGCTGTCAACAATTTGTCGCAGGATTGGCATCAGGTTAGCGTCGTTAAATCCACGCGCCAGGCCAAAGACGAGCATGGCCACGATTGCGATTGCAAAAACACTGGTAGAGGCCATCAGGAACAAAAAGGGTGCACCTAAAGAGAAGCCGACAATCACCACATATAGGCGGCTCCTTTTGTTGGTACGAAACCAGCGGTCGGCCAAAACCCCGCCGATCACAACACCAAGGAAAGAACCCATCTGGATATAACCGGTTGCTGATATACCGGCGGCGCCCAGGTTCAGGTTGAAGTGATCCTTTAAATACGTAGGCAACCAGCCATAAACCAGCCAGTTCACCATTCCCAGAACCGCAAAATAAAACATGAGCACCAGGAATGATGTCTCCCGGAATAAAATACGAATTGAGCCGATAAGACTGATTGGCTCAGTGGGGTTATCCTGTTTATCGGCGTTAGTTCGTGACGATTCTGCTGGTGCGTCTTTTAAAAAGTATAATAGAACGATGGCGTACAGGATTCCGAATGCTCCAAATACCTGGAAGCCATAACGCCACCCCCATAGCTCCGCTATATATCCACCTAAGCCGCCAAGCGCTAAACCGGTGTACAAACCACTCATGTGTAATCCTGTGGCCAATGAACGGGTTCGTCCCTTGTGGTAATCGGTTATCAGGGCAAGAGCGGCAGGTATGTAGCAGGCCTCGCTTACGCCCATCAGGGTACGGGCTACCAGCATTTCGCCGAACGACCCGATGAAACCGGTCCACAGCGTTACTGCTGACCATACCGCTACACTAAAAACAATCACTTTTTTCCGGCTGTACTTGTCGGCGAAAAAACCGCCAAAGGGACTTAAAAACCCGTACGCCCACAGAAACACCGAAGTGAGAAGTCCGAATTGAGCGTCGGTCAAAGAAAAATCGGCCACAATGGGATCTCTCATCGAAGTGATGAGTATCCGATCGAAGTAGTTCAGGAAAGCAACCAGCCACAGCATGGCAACCAGTGTCCAGGAATATCGGGATGAGCCTGCCGTTAAGCCTTGCATCGATGGATCGTTATTACCGGCAGCTATACCTTCCGCAGAGGGTGCTATCATACTTTACAGTTTAGTTTTTATGTGCATCAGCTGCACGGAGTTGAGGCACGGCAGTGATCACTTTTTGCGTGCGCACAGCTGGCCTTACCTCTCCGCCGGGGAAAACGAGGGTACCATTCCATATGACCATCGGTGTTGTTACCGGGGCCCATGTACTAGCGGCCGGGTTTGTTGCGGCACCCGGCTTTATTATGGTTTTTATTTTTCCAGGCGACGACCACTTGTCGGCGTTTGTATCGTAACACAGGATTGCATCAGAGAAGCCCGGATGTTTCTCCTTAAGCACGGAAGCATTTGGCGCGAGTGCCCCATCGTCGCCACCAAAAATCATCAGGTACCGATCTTGGTTAAATGCGGGACCGGGCGCAGCAACAACAGCATGTGGAAGGTCGGCGCACTTTTTCCAGCCAAAGTCGCGGGAGAACCGGTAAGCGTCTATTAAATACCTCCGGGATTGCTGGCCTTTATCTGTGCGCAGATCGGCACCACTAAATAAGTAGAAAGAACCCGCTGCTGCTCCTGCAACTGCAAGCATCCTTGATGATCCCGGCCATGGCTCAAGTTGTTGCCATGAACGGGAAGAACCGTTTTTAGAAAGATCTAATGACCAGAAGATTTTAGCCGTTGTCGTCGACTCCGGCTTAAACAAACCTCCTGCCACATAGATCGAATTTCCCACCAAAGCACCACAGGAGTTTGCCAATGGTTGTGGTAATCCGGGCAGATCTTCGACATGTATTTTCCCGTTCTTGTAACTGATCGAAAACACCATCGACAGGTGCCCATCTGCGTTGCTTCCGCCGATACAGATCAGCTGGTCGTTCCAGTTGATCGAAACACCATACCCTAAGCGAACCGGCAACTTCCCGGCGATTTTCCATTTGCCATGCGGATGGTCAAGAACAAAGATCTTATCGGTCCACACCTTTTTCGAACCCGTCCACGGAGCGCCTCCATCGGGGAAGTTTG
>JASLBT010000151.1 GCA_030146445.1 Segetibacter sp.
CCATTGCCCACATCGGGATGTCTGCACTCTTATTGGTGTAAAGCATTTCGCCACCATATTCGGCAACTTTACTATCCAACATTTCTCTTGAACCAATGGCTCTTCCGCCATTAGGATCGTATTTGTCGCGGATGTCTTTCATCTCCTGCATATGCTGCTCACTAATCGATTCGTTTCCGCATTCGTAAAAGATAATACTTGGGTTATTTTTGTTATAAATAATTGCGTCACGCATCACAGCCTTTCGTTGCTCCCATCTTTCGCCAACTACATCTCTCTCGGCATCTCCGGCGGGCATTGCCTGCAGCAGGCCCACCCTGTCACAACTTTCTACATCCTGCTTCCAGGGAGCGATGTGCATCCAGCGAACAAGATTACCACCGCTTTCGACCATCAGTCCATTACTGTAATCGCTTATCCATGCGGGAACAGACAGGCCTATTGCAGGCCATTCGTTGGATGTTCTTTGCGCATAACCATGCACCATGATCACACGATCATTCAGGTAGATCATCCCGTTCTTAAACGCCGTCTTTCTAAACCCTGTTTTCGTATTCACCACGTCGGTTGGCCTACCGTTGATGATAAGCTTCGTTTGTACATTGTACAGGTATCCATAACCCCAACTCCAGAAGTTTAAACCAGTAGCCGGCGAAGCGGCATTGACGGTTGTAGTTTCACCCGGTGCAATGGTTAACTTATCGCCGGTAAAGGACTTGACCACCTTCCCATTCGGATCGCTTATGCTTACCGCATAGGTGATGTTTTGCGGCTGACCAGTTTCATTCTTTACCTCAGAGGATGCATGAATAGTTGCTGACCTCCCTTTAATGTTATAATTGTCGGCATAAATGTAAACTCCGGTCGTCCCTAAATTAAAGTTTAGTGGAAGTGTTTGATAAACCCTGGGAACGACATGCAAGTACACATTTTTATTTATGCCGCCATAGTTCGCATTGAAGTTTTTATCCTCCCATTGAAACTTGGTGTTCGTAGCTTTTTCCCTGTAATCCCAGCTATTATCTATTCTTGCAGCAACTACATTTTCCTGATCACCAAATTTCACTATGTCGGTAACATCAAAGCCGAAAGCTGTTACGCCGTTTTCATGCAAGCCTATGTGTTTTCCGTTTACATAGAAGTCTCCTGCCTGCCTTATACCTTCCCATTCGAGAAATACTTTTTGTCCGCGGGCTGATGCAGGCAGTTTGAAATGCTTGCGATACCACGCGATGCCTGTCGACAAGTCAACGATATCTTTTTTGAACGCCTCATCCTCGTTCCATGCCCATGGCAGGGTTACCTTCTTCCATATTTTGTCGTTAAAAGTAGCCGCTTCCGCGCCTTTCGCATCGCCAACAAATACACTCCAGTTACTGTTGAAGTTATATTTAGTGCGTTGCGTGTTTTGCGCGAACAACGAGATGGTCGTTAATAATGCACAGAAGAAAAGAGGAAATGCTTTTTTTATCATACGTTTTACTTTATCGTTTCCAGGTTAGCGCCTGTCGCCTGCCAGGTATTAACGGGCAGTGGTTAAATTTAAGTTCTGAATATTCATATTCTATTGTCACCCGCTTTCCATACGGGCCGGTTTAGTTAAGCACTTCGGGCACCAACAGTTAAGTCATCCTGCATCCCGGGTGCCCTGCCCGTTGCGCCCGCCCGGACGGGCAGTCAGACGCCGGCCCGGGTAATCTCCGGTCGGGCCGGTTTCGTTCACATGTACCATAACTTTTGGTAGAGGCAAAACAGGCTTTGATGAACTAAACCGACGTCGATGCGCAATGCGCCGATCCCGGTGACAAAATAAAATTCCAGGGGTAAAGCTATTGAAAGTTGCCCTCATGCAAGCGGCTAATCGTACCATAAAATCGGCTGTTTGTAGCATGTGGGGCAAGCGAGTTTTGATACATGCTGATTTCAATGCGTTTCCGAGCTGCTCAGCGGTTGAAGTGGAAGGTCCCGGTCGCGTTGGGCGAGGACTGGGAACGGGGGCGCAGCAAACGCCGCTCAGTAGGGAATGGCTGCAGAGCATTCTTTTACCAGATGTTACTAAACCTAAAGCCGACAGTATTTTGACTGTACAAGTAACTGTTTAGCCTAATTTGACTTTTGTCAAGCACTTTGCTGTTGAAGATGTATTTCTTTGACTGAGTAAAACAAACGGATAGAAACAAGAGTTCTTTTCTACACGCTAATCTCCAAAGTCACCATTTGAAGTATCTGCTTATAAGAAAAGAAGTTCTGAAGTTTTCACAACAAAGGTGCAATTACAGAAGCCACAACGCCCTTTCCTATCCATTCAATAACTGCTTTCCGAACTTCTAAACAATCCTAAACAGCTTATGAAATCATCAATGATCTTAATCCTATTTTTTGCCGTAAGCGCTACACCTGCATGTGCACAAAGTACATTCAAACAAAATGATGTTTACTTTGAATTATTCGGCAACGGAATTGTGGGTTCCTTTAATTACGAAAGGCAATTTACAGCTAAGCCCGGACTTGGAATGAGGATCGGACTTGGTTTTTATCCCACAGAAAACGGCATGCTGTCGATTCCTATTGGATTGAATTACCTGATTACTTTAAAAAATCAAAGGTCCTTCATTGAAGCGGGGCTTGGGCTTACGATGACAAGTGAGCCAGTAATGTTCCTAGACTTTAGTGGTGATGTTTATAAGAATGGTCCTTATGGAAATTTTATTCCAAGTATTGGATACAGGATGCACACAGCAAAAAATCTTATGTTTCGATTCAACGTTACACCGATATTGAATAAATTCACATTAACGTTACCGTCAATAGGCTTTTCTATAGGTAAACGCTTTTGATGGTAAAATCCTTAATTAGCCAGTTTTGAAGTGAAACGTTTAGACAGGCTTTGCACACCTGGCCCGGTATGTTACGTTTTGCGGAAGCTGACCTACGGTATTCCTTTATCGCCGTCGTATGAACAGGGGTACATGAAGTCGCAATTCTAAAAAAAAGGATCTCTGTACTTGACATTTATCAAATTGTTTTATACATAGGTCAAATTGACTTTTGTCAAATGCTTTATGGTTGAAGACACTTTTCTTTGAAGTAGTAAACAAAAGAGTATTACCTGAACGATTTTTCTCTGTCGAACCAGCTACAACCACCATTATGAAATCTACCTTACCACTTGAAATGCTCTACCGGTGGGAAACAACAACACCTGATAAGGTTTATTTGCGCCAGCCAATAAATGATGTGTGGCATACCTGGACCTGGAAACAGGTAGGTGATGAAGTAAGGAGGATGGCATCTGCGCTGAAAGCCATGGAATTGCCCGCCAATACCAAAGTTGCTTTAGTGTCAAAGAACTGTGCACACTGGATCATATGTGATTTGGCTATCATGATGGCCGGTCATATATCCGTGCCTCTGTACCCAAACCTCACCGCTGATACCATGATGCAAACGTTGCAACATAGTGAAGCCAGGATTTTATTTGTTGGAAAGTTGGATGATTGGGCGACAATGAAGCCGGGGGTGCCGGAAGGTGTGAAATGTATTTCCTTTCCCTTTACGGAACAAAATGAATACGACAAATGGGAGAACCTGATTAAGCAACATCAGCCCTTGAAAGAAAATGTAAGCAGGAAAGCTGAAGAAGTAAGCACAATTGTATATACATCGGGGACTACAGGTATGCCAAAGGGAGTAATGCACCAATTTAAAAACCTTGCTTTTGTTGCGCAAAACGCTATTCCGCACCTGGGCTTCAAAAGCACCGACAGGTTCTTTTCGTATTTACCCCTATCGCACATAGCTGAGCGATTGCTGGTGGAAACGATTAGCCTTTATGTGGGAGGAGAGGTATCGTTTGCAGAGTCGCTACAAAAGTTTGCGAAGAACCTTGCAGATACAAGCCCTACCGTATTCCTGGGAGTACATAGAATATGGAGCAAGTTTCAACAGGGAATATTGGCAAAAATGCCCCAAAAGAAGCTAGATACACTTTTAAGAATTCCGGTATTATCAGGCCTGGTAAAAAGAAAAATACGGAAGACGTTAGGCCTTTCAGCAGCAACAAACATACTAACCGGGGCAGCGCCGACACCACCGGCATTGATAAATTGGTTTGAAACTTTAGGTATTAAAATCCAGGAAGCGTATGCTATGACAGAGAACTGTTGTTATTCCCACGTCTCTGTGAACAATAGGATTAAGGTCGGCTATGTTGGTCAGCCCTTGCCCAACTGCGAAGTTAAACTTGGAGATGAAAACGAGATACTGGTAAAGCACGAAGCCTTAATGCTTGGATATTACAAAGAGCCGGAAATGACCAAAGAAAACTTTACGGCCGAGGGTTTTCTCAAGACAGGAGATGAAGGTTTTATAGATGAAGAAGGTTTTCTTAAGATAACAGGAAGAGTGAAAGACCTGTTTAAAACGATTAAAGGAAAATATGTTGCACCCTCTCCAATTGAAATGAGGATAGCAAGTCATAGTGAAATCGAGCAAGTGTGTATTGTTGGTTCCGGACTGCCGCAGCCGATAGCTTTAGTTACATTGTCGGAAAATGCGAAGCGTAAAACAAAAGACGAGCTGGAAGCGGATCTGAAAGAGTTGGTGTTGGCAGTAAATACATCCCTTGACGCACATGAAAGGCTTGACAAGCTTGTTGTAATAAAACATGAATGGACGGTTGATAATGGCTTACTTACTCCTACAATGAAAATCAAAAGGCGGGAGATAGAAAAACAATATTCAATGCGGTATGATGAGTGGTACCAGCAGAAGGGATTGGTAGCGTGGTAGCAAATAAACCGGCCCACATTCGTTCAGTCCACATCAATAACAAAAAAAGCTCCATTCGTTACGAAGTTTAAAACCTCACATACCACATGCATCACATTATAAAAATGATGAACAAGCTACTCCTGCCATTACTCATATTACATTTTAGCTGTTTTAGCATAAATGCCCAGAGCTTTTGTATAGAACCAAGTATTGGCATTGGAGGTACGGAAATGAGCCACAGGACTACTGATGAACTTGACGGCAGTTTCAATATGAGCAAAACGAGCTTAAATGTGGGAGCATTACTAGTATACCGTCGCAGGAAAGATTTTGAGTGGGGAGTTGGTGTGAAGTATTCTTCGGAAGGCGGAAAAAGGGAGATGTATCTTCAGAATTACGCACTGAAAATGCGCGAAGACATAGGACTTACTTATCTAAGGATACCAATAAGGGCTACTTTCCTGTCAAATCAGGTAAGAAAAATTGTTGGCAGGTTTTCACTTGGGCCATCCTTTGGCATGTTGATGGGTGGTAAAACCCGAATTGTATACGACAGGCTGGCCGATATCAACACTAATGAACCTCCGCCGGTCATGCAAGAGTCTAAAGATTACTGGAAAAAGTTTGATGTCAGCGCAACAGCATCCGTTGGAGTAACTTATGAAATTTCAACGAACGTTTCTTTGGTGGCTGAGGGTACGCTTCTTCGAGGCCTCACAGACAATAGAAAAGAAGATAAGAAAAATATGGTCGGTTATCCGGCCGGGCGAAGTTTTAAGAGCATGACCTATACGTTTAATGCTGGGGTAAACTACCGTTTATAATGGGTGTTTAATTGGTTTGGTAGTAAATATCCGGTTTCAAATTGGAACACACAGTAACAAAAAAATGCCTTAAATAGAATAAGGTCTGGCACTTTTATCAATCCTGAAAAATTGCTTACTGGCGCGCATGACGTAATTGCCGCTGTTTGGCTTCTACTGACATAATCTTCCAGCCCAATGACAAAGAACCTACTAATCATTCCGTTCTGCCTGTTTTTCTTACAAGCTTCGGCCCAAAGAAACAGGCAGGTAAGTGTTGCCATTACAAGTAATAGCACAGCAATGCCCTTCAGCAAATTAGGAGGTTTATTCAAGACTCCGGTCCACCCGGGTGTTGAATTTGGTTATGGTATTAACTGGAAAACGAGGCGAAAACATGATTGGTTCCAGACCTTTAAAGCCGGGTATTTTTATCATCGCTTTGTACAGCATGCTATCCCGGTATATACAACTTTTGGCTACAGGTATAAGTTCCTGGAGGCGCTGGATGCCGAAACCTCGTTCGGGGCAGGTTATATGCATTCTGTTCCTGCTACGGCAAAGTACCGGCTTAACAGCAGCGGAGAATACGAGAACAATAAAGGTATTGGACGTATGCAGGCAATCGCAGTATTTAACATAGGTGGTAATTATAATATTAACAGAAAGGCAAAACGGCCCAAAAGCATCTTTGCACTATACCAGCAGCAATTGCAAATGCCCTTTATTAAATCGTATGTGCCACTTCTCCCTTACAACACTTTCGTTTTAGGAGTAAAAGTGAATTACTTGAAACAAGATATGCAAAACAGCCTTCCATCAACTTCCTTTTAAAGATATACCCACGATGAAAAACATCTGCACCATACTGTTGGCTGTAATATTCACGACGAGTTGCAAAAAAGCACAGATACAACCTACGGAAAATACATCTATCCCTGTACCCTGGCAAGACTCCAGTGGTAAACATGCAAAAAGTGCGCAGTTTAAGGCACTGATTGAAAAGTATCACTTAAAAGGTTTGCCGGGTATTGCACTGCTTGTTAATGATGCTTCTGGCACATGGGTAGGAAGTTCAGGTAAAGCAGATATTGAAAAGAATATCCCATTCCAGGTAGGACAGGTTTCGAAGGTTGCAAGTATAACCAAACTATTTATTGGAACTCTTGTGTTTAAACTGGTAGAAGATTCTGTAAGAACAGGGTTAGGTTATAATTCACTCCATCAACCTATTAGTAAATGGTTACCATCGAAAATGACCGATAAAATACCTAACGGCAATCAGATAACATTGGGCCAGTGCATGAAGCATGAAACAGGTGTGCCGGACTTGATTGATGAAAACGAATTTTACTTAGCCGCGTTAAACAACCCGAACAAGAAATGGACCGCCGAAGAACTTGTTTCATTCATCTACGATAAGCAGCCCGTATTCCAGCCGGGCGATACAGCCATATATTCAAACACAAACACAACCCTCGTTGCAATGGTTATCGAGGCAGCCACTGGTAAAAAACATTCAGACCTGTTGAAAGAATACATCTTGCAGCCCCTTAATTTAGCGAACACGTATTATCAACCACATGACAACTTACCTGCAACAGTAGCTCAGGGGTATTACGACCTGTATAACAACAATTCAATAGTGAACGTATCAAATATCGTTACCGGAAGCGGCCATGGTTACGGGGGCATATACGCTACCGTGTTCGATCTCTATACTTTTCTCGATGCCTTACTGCTCAGGAAGACCTTACTTTCCACTAAGTCAATTGACATTATGCAAACGTTTGGAAAGCCAGATGGCGTAAACCAATATGGTTACGGTATTATGAAAAAATTTATACAAAGGGGAGTCAATGCAGGTATTGGCCATTCAGGGCGTGATCTTGGTTACACAGCAAACTTATTTTACTTCCCGAACAAAAATGTCAGCCATGTTTTCGTAATTAACTATGGAACAGATGCCGAAAGTAAGTTACGGGATGTGTTTAATGAATTCCAGGATGAGTTACTGGATATGACTTTGGATTGAAATACGCCACAAAAAGCACTAACTGTATTTTCATCCATCCTCCAGTTGTTGCCGGGCAACATCTTCTTTTACATGGATGCCAATTTCAATACTGGAGTAACATGAGACATTTATTTTTTGATGAAGCATGGTCAACGGCGACTCCGAACGTTGATAATCTCGCTTCCACATTTCAACAGCTTGAGCTAAAGCTTAACTTTTTTAGCTGGGAAGTTTTGAAGCCGGCCGGTTGGCGTTCTTTAGCTACAGCATAGACCAGGGTTTAAGGCTAATCGCTGATATTTCCCATGGATACCTGCTATGCACAATATTGAACTGGAGCGATCACAGAATGGTTGAACTTCCTAACGGACCCATTTCGACGCATTAGCAGCAACAATCAGGAGGTCAATTACAACACAAAACAAATAACAGCTATGAGTTCAGGATCACTCAATCAGACTGCTAATGATAAAAGATGGATGATGTATCCTGTTCTTGTTATTATAGGATTAATGATAATTCTTCTTTGCAGTTTAATTCAGAATGTGCCACCACCCGGAAAGGGGGAATATTACTATTCGTCCTTCTTAAGAAAGAACTTCACTTTGCTGTCAAACGTCCTTTTCCTTGTGACGGGGCTGGTCGTGGGGTATCTTTCTAAACTGAATCCCTGGTATTCCGGAATATGCCTGTTTTTAGTTTTTCCAGTCACGTCCATAATTGAGGCAACTGTTTACAAGGGTAGCCACAATCTGATACCTTTTGAGCTTATTATATACTTCTTAATGGCAATACCAACCGTAATCGCTGTATATATCGGGAGGTTTATCCGTAGGAAAGTTGAAAGTAAAAAGGGCAAACATTCATAAATATCGTGCTGCTAACACACGTTTCAAAAAATAGCTGCCAATACGTCTATTCTAAAAAAGAAGTCCAGCATACCGCTACATCCCGAATCCATTCGTCGCTAACATTTTGGTTTATCCGAAAACAACGTTAACAATAAAACTGAATAGAAGTCAAAACAACAATTTCCAATTTTCCAGGGTAGCCTACCCTCCCGTACAATCAAGCTTTCTTTCCATTTTAATATCGTGCCCCCAGAACATGCATCCGCACGGAATTGATGTACCCACATCAGCAGCGTCATTGAAACCGATCAGCGGGCAAAACTACCCAATCCGGCAGCCAAAACACACGAACGTTTTCTGGCATTAAAGAACGAAATTTGCGCTCAACCATAATAAGATATGATCAACAACTTAAAGGATTTTCTGAACGAAAACCAGGACCCGAAAGCAATAGAAAAGATTGCTGAGCGACTTAATGGTATTCTAATGAATGGTGAAGAGGTCGAGTACATAGCGGTACAAAAAAAGCCGGCCGTCACCTTGTCTCCCGATTGTGTGGCCCTAACCAATAAAAGGATCATTTTTTGCAGACCCAAAAACCTTGGGTTCTCTATGGAGTTCCAGGATTACTTTTGGAAAGACATCGCAGACTGCCATCTGAAAGAAGAATTCTTCGGTTCAGTTTACAGTATTAAAACCTCTAAGGGAGAAGACAATTCCATTGACTATCTGCCGAAGTCCCAGGCAAGAAAAGTATACACTGTGTCACAAGAACAGGAAGAAAAACAACGGGAATTCAGGCGGCAACAGGAGATGGAAGAGAAGAGGGCCGGAGCAGGAAACCTGGTTGTTAATGCTGGCGGTCTTACACCGCAACCGAATGTAGCTTCAGCTCCGCAGCAGGAAGATCCGTTAACAACTCTACAAAAGTTGAAAGCTTTGCTTGATAATGGTTTGATAAACCAATCTGAATTTGATAACAAAAAGGCCGAGATCCTGAAGCGAATGTAGCGGATGCATAACTACCGGGTCTGCGCTCCTGAGCAGGAGGACCAGGGCTGATCAGCCGCTTTTCACGTGGTACTGGAATCTTTAACGATGCAAATTCTTTTTGCATCACCAATTATTTTAAAAAAGATCTTGACTCCGAAACAGGCAGAGCGACTCAGGGCGAAGATTTCCGGCATCAAGCGGGCACTTGCCGGCGAAAAGCGGAAGTTTGGAGGCTATGATGATAGCCGTGGTATACGCTACCTGCCCACCAAATACTTTATTGAGCTTGGTGACTACAAAGGCGGACTGACGTATCTGCGGTGGTTCAGCAAAAACTTTCCGGACGACAGCGGTTTTCCCGACTTTTTGTTCGAGTGGACAATCCTGCTTTTTAAGTGCGGCAAGACCAGGGAAGCAACGAAAAAAGCCTTCGAGACTTTTTGTGCCAACACCTACCTGATTAACCAATTTTTTGGCAAACCCATACAGCCGGTTGAAAAGGTGGAAGGGTCAAACCTGGAAGTGCCAGCCTTCACTGAATATTTCATTTATTCAAGTGCACAGCCGGAACTTGCTGACTTTAGTGAGTGGCTGGAGAACCTCATTGCAACAGAGGATTTCAAAAATCGATGCGACAAATACATCGACATTCAAAAGCGGCTCAAAATATCATAAAGCCTTAACCTATCAAACACGTTGACAGGTATGACTTAAACTAGCATGTCTACCCTGGATTTTAGAACTGTATCTTTGGCTTCGCTCCCTAAAAATAATCGGCTGAAAAGATCAAGGTATCG
>JASLBT010000359.1 GCA_030146445.1 Segetibacter sp.
CGACCACGTTGATTTCCAGGTACAAGCGTGCAGATTAGACCCCAATTTGCTCTTTTTACAAAAGATTTTCCACAAATCAATAGCTCATAAAACAGAACCTGTCAGCACGAAAAGGTCGATCTATTCGCCGGGTTTCCGCATCCAAACACGTTGTGAGCTGTCGTTTGCCAGAGACTGTACAACTTGATCGTACAGGAGCTATGGGGCAATGGTTTCCAAATAGCTGTCCTGCACCTGGTGCGCGGCTGGCATCAGCTTTGTTTAAGAATAATCCGGTAAGTAAGCGTGGCCATAAAGTATTTGTCTTTAACCTTGCACATCCTAAGGCGATTCGAAAACGATCACTCATGGGTTCGAAAGGGGCCATCGAAATGGTCTAAAGGATCCATTTTGATAAGTAAAGAACAATTGCAACATTCTAAAAAGCAAGCTATGCAACCCAATCATTTCAATCAGGAGAAAACCAATTCAAATGAAGTGCTTACTCCGCGGGATCTCATTAACAAACACATGAGAGATCCAGATCATATCGTCACTGAGGACGAGTTCAGAAAGGTGATAGTAGGTGAGGATGACAATTATTCTTCATTAAAAGTTGAGCAACACGATCCTTTGCGAAAGCATGAATTGCGATCACGCAATCGCAGGCCCCGCACAATGTGAATAGTTGTTTCGTAAGCCTCGATTGATCGATCAACTCGGTTGGATAGTTCGACGCAACCCCCAAACAGCAGATGTGAAGCAGACATGACTTTGAGGCACACAATAAGGGTATAGGGTTTGTTTCATTGCCGCAGCCAGCCGGCAAGGATGTCTACGGGCATCCCTTCTGCTAATCGCCGGGAAAATGCCCGACATTATGGGACATTCCTCTCCTACTGCAAATCTAAATCCTCACAATCCGCCCCGCCATAGGAGGTATGAGCTTACATTTCTCTACAGATTGCCGCACAATTGCGGCAGGCCGAGGCACACATCTGACAGTGCTCAGACTGGTGCTTTCCACATTCAGCTCCGCAGGCTTCGCAAATGTCTGCACATATACTGCAAAGCTTTTTTGCGTTTTCACTTCCGAGGCTCATTAGCTGTGCTGCAGCAAAACAGATCGCGGAACATTCCAGGTCGAGTTGAATACATGCGGCCATCATTTTCAGATCTTCTTCTTTCAGACATGAGGAAGCACAATGATTGCAGATGGCTGCGCACTCAAGACATGCATCGATGCACCTTTTGAAATCCTGATAATTATTCATAATGATGGATTTTTTCGGGCCACGAGATTCTGTGCTCGCAATCGAAAACTGCTTTGGCATCTACTACCCGGATTGCATCCCGGTATTCGCTTAGGGTACAAATACGATCTTGAGAATGCCCGTTCCGCACCTGATGTATTTCCGAAACCCTATATTCAACAGCATGGTTGCGGTGCAGACACTAAATCACTAACCTGTACAAACCGGGCCAGGTAGTAAGCAACGACGCAAAAAGGCAACCATCAGATCTATCTCTTTTTTATAACCGAAGCATCAACCCTGCCGATGGAGTAACAACGGTTTTTTCGTAATCCCTTCCATGCGCAAAGTTCACGTTTATAATTAATGCGACTACACTAAGATTGAAGTTAAATCCCACAGTAGTTGAGTTGTACCTGAGTGATTTTGCATCAAGGCGTATATCACCGTTTGCACCGGCAATAGCCTGGCTCTCGAAATTTTGCTGGCCAACGCCCGTGCTTAAACGTAATATTTCCCCAATCAACAACCCGCCTTCGAGCTGATAAAAATTATTGAGCTTTGCCTGGTTAACTCTTGTCGATACATACTGTTGATCTGAAAATATATTTTTAACAGTAGACTGGTTATTTAATCCATAGGCGCCGAAACCGGTCAACATGGTCCTACGTCCGTTTTTGTCGCGTAATAAGGTCAGACCGAGCAATGCGTTAATTTGCCAATTCAGGCGTTCATTTTCGAACTCACCAAAATTCCGGTCACCTGGCCCATAATAGTAACTTGCCGCTGCACCCAACGAAACTGCTATGGCGCTGCTTTGATTTTCCAATTGGTTGTTCTGGGCAAAGACAGAACAATCAGCTAATAAAATGACCACACACAACGTAAGTAGATTCTTTTTCATGCCACATGTTTTAGAACTATTATTGTAAACTAATTATTGCGCCTAATTGCACCAATGAGGCGCCCGCACCTATGTCGGCGAATAAGCCGTAGTTACCTTGAAAAAAATAGTCAGCACCTACCCTTGCAAGTATACCAAGTCCTGCTGACCGACCCCCGGAGGTAACCAAAAGCGATTGATTGTTGGTAAAAACAAGTTCGCTCTCCGAGCGTATATTTGATGTGTTTATTCCTAAGCCAAGGATCACATAGGGCCTCAGGTTAGCATAGCTTGTATTCGCACTGTACTTACCATAAAGTGAGAGGGTAAAGATGTTTTCTTTTAAGTTGCTGCTTGTTTGAATGCTATCGTACGCACTGTATTCCTGCTTTGAAAATTTGTGGGAACCAAACGATAACTGTAGCCCCAGGCTTAGATTGGTTTGATAACGCGTGTCGTAAGCCAACGAAATTACCGGTGAACCACCAGCTTTAGCGTAATCGTTTGCATTTGCAACTTTTGTATATCCTCTGATGAAACCGACCCCTATACGAAAGCTTCCTTCCCTGAACGACCTTAATTTATTATTTACTTCAAAATTTGTCGAATCATCGCGCCTGGGTTCAATATCCCGCCGGTACCGGTTACCAGAGTCTACAATGACGGGACTCATGTATTCTTTTACCTGGTTGCGGTAACTAATGGCATAAACTTCATTTCGCGGGATGGAATAAATTGGACCGTCAGGTATGTCGGTTCTTTGATATTTGAGCACAACTAACCCAACTTCTTTCACAAGTCCGTGCAAGATTTCACCATTATGGAGAATGATAACATCAAAGCCGGTGTTGTAAGATTTGGAAGATGCAGGTAATGAGTCTGATGGTTTCTGGCTGGTTTGTCCGAAAGTGTTAGAGGCTGTTATGGCAAAAACAACTAAAATAAAACAACGATAACTATATTTCATAATGGAGTTTAATGGGGTAATTAATAGCCTACATCTGTCAGGGTTCCATTGGTAATGGTCATTTTCCTCGTGGTGTCTCTGGTATTATGCAGCCTTACCTGGAAGCTTCCTGTTATCAATCTTTCAGTAGCACTTTGTTTTTGAATCCGGAGGATTGAAAACGTTGTATCATACATGTTGTAAGAAGCAAGATTCCCGTTATCAAGATTATACACCTGTACTTCTTTCAACCCTTTGTCTGCGGTGTAAGCCGGCCTGTAATCACCTGTGAGTACCTTAACATCTTTCGTATCGAAAACCAACAGAAGTTGCAAGTTGTTTTTCTTATCGTCAAGCCCGAATGCCTGGAAGGTGTACCGGTTGTACAAAGTTCCGGGTAACGAAGGATCGGAGGGATAAACAACTGCTTGTGTGGGCTTAGAGATTGAATGGCTAGTCGCCTTCCATGAAGTGGAAGAGTCGTAATCGAACCGGATCAAAGGATGCCTGACTATCCGTAAGGTAGTTTCTTCCGGCGTACAACTTAGCAGAGAGATAATTAGAATAAAAGGTAATTGTAGAATTTTGTTCTTCATCGATTGAATTTAGCGTATTGGATGTGAGGTAACAATGATCTCAAGGGGTAAGACTATTGCGATCTTTCCTGGAAGTGAGAAAGGAATTGGTGGTTAACTTTAAGATCGCCAAAACCATGCCCGGCGTGTTCGTCTCTAAGTATACGAGTTTAGTCCACCCGTAAAAAAGTATACACGGTTTCATGAACGAAGTACATCTAAGAGATTTTCGTCGATACATGGTAAAGTTATTAGCATCCGGAACTGAAGCGTTAAGTTCCAGGAGAGTCATCAACATGACCGCCTCCAGGGATTGAGAAAAGTTATACCCGTTTGCTTTTATCAGGTAATACGCTGCTTTGCACAAAAAATTACCGTTAATGCTAATATGAGCCTTAGTGAATCTTAGCCGTGCACGGTGCTTACCCAATGTACCGAAACGTTCTAAATACTGCCGACCCGGTCAGCGCTTTTCGGCATGTCGCAAAATCCTGATCTAAACTCTAATGGTCATTCGGGAATATTTGCCGTGAAGGGCTCCGCAATGAAACTATTCTTATTGGTGTTGTATTCCTGATAATTAGGACAGCCTGCTATGGGTGATCGCGGTCATCGATTAACCGGAAAGAAAGGAGTGGTTATTTGGCCGGGCAAGTTCCAACCAGCTCTTATAATTCAGAACAATGTCCCCGCTATTCGGAGCGACGCCATTTAGATGGACAATGCTGAAATGTTAGATGATGAATTAGTTC
>JASLBT010000271.1 GCA_030146445.1 Segetibacter sp.
TGTCGTACATTTGCTGAATTGTTCTACTGGTGCGGGCACTTGAAATGGCTTACTTCAAAGCTTTTCCACCGTAGTGCGAGACTGGCAACTGCCTCCAACGAGGTAGATGATTACGGCAAAATAAAAGTAAGCTGTGGCTTCAACAAATTTTTCCAAACGGTAAAACCAGCTTACTTTACAAACGCTTCCCTGCTGTGGGTTCTGATTATCTGAGGATAAGAAGTTGTACGTTAATGTGCCGGCATTGCTGGCGCGTACGGCAACGAATCCTGTGAGGCAAGCCTTGTTCAGGATGGGTGTAATAATTCCGATGATCAAACACATCCGCAGCGACTGACACATGCTATTGAATGGACAAGCGATCTGTCAATTCGATCTAGATGGGGATACCGGACTGCCGGAAGGGTCACCCGAAACCCTCGCCTGTTTGCAATGGCTGGCAGGTAAAAAACTGACAAAAACGATCTAATAACCAGCTGGTCTATGGGCGATTTACAAATAAAAAAATCATCAAAAGCTTACGACGTTGTAATTGTCGGTTCCGGGGCAGGCGGCGGAATGGCGGCGTACGTACTGGCAAATGCAGGCGTAAAAGTGCTCATGCTGGAAGCAGGACCTTTTTTCGATCCACGTCTGCATTCTGCACAATTAAGGTTTTCATATGAATCACCGCGTCGGGGTGCAGGCACAAAAGTTCGTCCGTTCGGGGATTTCGACGCAGCGTTTGGCGGTTGGGAACTTGAAGGGGAACCGTACACCACAAAAGACAATACCAGGTTTGACTGGTTCAGATCACGGATGCTGGGTGGCCGCACAAATCACTGGGGCCGCATCTCCCTCCGGTTTGGCCCCCAAGACTTTCAGCCAAATGATGGGGTAAGTGAACGATGGCCCATTACCTACGATGAGGTAAAGCCGTTTTACGATAAAGTAGACCGCCTGATCGGGATTTATGGCACTGTTGAAGGTTTGGAAAATGAGCCCGACGGCATTTTTCTTCCTCCACCAAAGCCGCGGCTACCCGAACTGTTTATTATGAAAGGGGCTGCTGCCGCTGGCGTAAAAGTAATCCCTGGCAGGGGTTCGGTCTTAACCCAGCCTCTTCCCGGCAATAACGAACGCGGCGCCTGTTTTTATTGCGGGCAGTGTAACCGAAGTTGTAAGGTGTACGCCGACTTTTCAGCCTCTTCGTGCCTCGTTATTCCGGCTTTAAAATCGGGTAATCTCGAGGTGATCTCCAATGCAATGGTGCGCGAAGTACTGACAGACAAAACTGGTTTGGCAACCGGTGTATCGTATGTAAGCAAGGACGATATGCAGGAATACCAGGTAAACGGAAAAACCGTTGTGCTCGCTGCAAGTGCCTGTGAGTCGGCCAGGATCATGCTTAATTCAAAATCGAACACGCACCCCAACGGGCTTGCAAACAGCAGTGGCCTGGTGGGTAAATACCTGCAGGACTCTACCGGAGCTTCACAGTCGGGTATGCTGCCACAGTTGCTCGATCGTAAACGTTATAATGAAGATGGGGCCGGAAGCATTCACATTTATGGGCCATGGATGCAGGATAATAAGAAGCTGGATTTCCCCCGCGGTTACCACATCGAGTTTGGCGGAGGAATGCCGATGCCGGGTTATGGATACGGTGCGATTGTGCCGCGGTTAAACGGAACCCTGCCGGGACGTGATGGGAAACCGAAAGAAGGAGGTGGTTATGGAGCTTCGTTAAAGGACGACTACCGGCGGTTTTACGGAACCCAGTTCGGTATGGCTGGTCGCGGGGTCGGGATGGCGAGGATCGATAACTATTGTGAGATCGACCCAAACGTGGTAGACCGCTTTGGCATACCCGTACTCCGTTTTCATTATAAGTGGAACAACGACGAGATTAACCAGGCGAAGCATATGCAGGAAACGTTCAGCAGGATTATACATGAGATGGGTGCTATCCCGTTGTCGCCGCAGCATGGGCCCGAAGACATGTGGGGACTGGAAGCTCCAGGCAGAATAATACATGAGGTCGGTACGGCAAGAATGGGGAATGACCTGAAAAATTCGGTGCTGAACAAATGGTGCCAGGCACACGATTGTAAAAACCTTTTTGTCGTGGATGGTGCACCAACTGTACAGCAGTCTGATAAGAATGCAACCTGGACCATCCTTGCCCTTTCGATGCGCACATCAGAATACATTCTGGAGCAAAGCAGGAAGCAAAACATCTAACGGACATTCTTAAATTATCTCAAATGAACAGGCGCGAATCACTGAAAGCGTTAGGTATAGGTACACTTTCGGCCGGTGTGCTGATCGATGCGTGTAAGCCAAATGCAAAAGGGGACGAAAAAGCCGCAATTGATAGTGGTATCGAAGCAGAACGGCAGGTTTCAGAGATTGAGAAGGACAAACGACTAATGTCTGAAACGTTTTTTACCCCGCATGAAATGGCAACCATTACCATTCTCGGCGATATTATCATTCCGAAAGATGAGCGTTCAGGGAGTGCTTCCGACGCCAAAGTGCCTGAATTCATCGAATTTATCGTAAAAGATATACCGGACCATCAGCTGCCCATGCGTGGTGGGCTGCGCTGGCTCGACGTCCAGTGCCTCAACAGGTACGAGAAAACGTTTAAAGATTGCACGGAACAGCAACGGATTGCAATGGTGGATGAGATTGCTTATCCTGCAAAGGCAAAGCCCGAAATGAAACAGGGCGTAGCGTTCTTCGACCGGATGAGAAGCCTTACTGCAAGCGGATTTTTTTCGAGCAAGATGGGCATTGAGGACCTCGGTTATGTTGGCAACCGGCCAAACAAATGGGAAGGCGTTCCCGCAGACATTGTTAAACAATATGGACTGGAGAACGTCACTTTTACGAAGGAAACATAGTAAACACAACAATTTGGGCTCCCCGGTAAGCGAAACGTCAAACACATTTCCGAAACAAAGAATATGATACATTAATGCTGCCCGCAAGCATCCCTTGGTTTATGTAACCCATAGCTGAATGCGGGAGCATAGGTGCATGCAATTGACTCCCCTCTGTCCAGACTTCAACATAGACTGCGTGACCCTTGTTTCGCCCCCTATTATTCCGATCCGTTAATGATCTTTTTTATTGACCCGGCTGATGAATCTTCATTGGACTTTACTTGCGTCGCACTCTTGTACCGCAACAATTCTATTGGCCAAATGTTAAGGCAGGGTATTAAATCAACCACTTCGATGATGATTACCATTATAGCTGGTGAGTTTAATTGAAGAAAGCAACCCATAGGCGCAATTATTTCAATGCGTTACTGAACAAAATCTTTATCCTTATGATTCAACGGCTGGTCCCCATTATCATCATCTGGGCTTTGGTCGACCTTTACTTTTTCCAGGCAGTAAAAACCGCAACCAGCAACGTTTATGTATGGTGGGCCTATTGGCTGTACGACATATGTCTGGCGGCTATAATTATTTACATTGCCGCCCTGCCGCCGGGATCTGCTACCGAGCCAAGGGTAATCTTCTGGCTTATCGGATTTATGTTGCTCTCTCTTGCTCCTAAACTCATCGCCTTCCCCATACTACTTGTAGAAGACATAGGAAGGCTGGCTTGGTTTATGGGTAACTTTTTTCGTCGCCTTTTCTCCTCCGGCGACAGCCAGGAAATCGTGCATTACGCAGCAAGGCGAAAATTTATCAGTCAGTTGGCGATCGGCATTGCCGCAATCCCTTTTGTCGGCTTGTTATATGGAATGATAAAGGGCAAATACGATTACCGGGTTCATAAGCTTAGCCTCAAATTTAAAGATCTGCCTTCCGCTTTCCATGGGTTTACCATAACCCAGTTGTCTGACATCCATTCGGGAAGTTTCGACAGTAAAGAAGATGTAGAACGTGGAATTGCCCTGGCGAACGCCCAACAGGGTGATTTGTTTTTATTTACCGGCGACCTGGTGAACAACACCGCAGCTGAAATGGATAACTGGAAGGAGAGCTTTTCGAAGTTGCGAGCGCCATACGGCCAGTTCTCCGTCCTTGGAAACCACGACTACGGCGATTACCAGGCGTGGGAGAGCGAATCTGAAAAGGCAAACAACCTGGTGCAACTAAAGCAGGTTCATAACGAAATAGGCTTCAGGTTGATGCTCAATGAAAGTTTACAAATTAACAAAGGGGGGCAGCATATTAGCCTGATCGGCGTGGAGAACTGGGGTAAAGGTGGTTTTCACAAATATGGCGACTTAGATAAGGCAACAGCAGCAGTAGACGACAATGATTTTAAAATTCTAATGAGCCATGACCCGTCCCATTGGGAAGCGCAGACCTTAAACCACCACAAACACGTGCACCTTACGCTTGCGGGCCATACCCACGGAATGCAGTTTGGCATCGAGGTGCCAGGATTTAAATGGAGCCCGGTGCAGTATGTTTATCGTCAATGGGCAGGCATTTACCAACGCAACGACCGGAAGTTATATGTAAACCGTGGGTTCGGTTTTCTTGGATATCCCGGTAGGGTAGGAATTCTGCCCGAGATTACCGTGATAACGTTGTTGAAGGCTTAGTTTCTTCAAATCTATACAATTACCCGTGCGCCGGTCAGGCGGTACTATGTTCGTCTTCCTGGCAACTATCAAACCTCAATCAATTTGAGGAATTACGAAGGTCTTTTTTGTACCTGACTGTAAATGCTAAAAAGCATCGCTGCCGGGCGGAGTGGCGCAGCCCTACTGTTTACCCACCTTTTTGGATTGAGGTTTAGTTGTTTTGCCCCGCTCCCAAGCTACGTATTGTGTGGATTCCGCGATTACTCCTGATTCGTTCCTGCAATGCCTTCACCAGGGTAGTCCTGTCCGACGGCTTAAGGCGGGGGGTGCTGTAATCCCGGGGCGCAGCAATTAGGTAAAGTGATCAGGTATTGGAGGTTCATCTTTGATGAATAAGGAATAGCGTAGATATGAATACAGGGCGCAGCCCTGGCTTGTACCGCCGTTTTGCTACGCACCAGCTAATTGCAATAAAGACCCTCGCAATTGTTATCGATTCAAGCATCGCCTTTACGTTGATCAACAACTAAAAGTCTGTACTGTTTTCGACCTGGTCGCCCGCGTTCTCAATGGAGCACATGTGTTAAATTACACCTTTCAGTGTGCTACTAATCCAAATACAACGACTATGAATAGCAAAATTTTTACGATTGGATTGTTTGTTTGTTCAAGCTTAATTTCCGCTTCGCAAACGGTCAAGCGAGGTGCCGTAACAAGTCCGCCGGGGCTTTCGGCAATCACGGAAAAAGACTTAAGAACCGACTTGTACGAAATGGCTGGTGACCACTTTCGCGGCAGAGAGGCAGGAACTGCCGACGAACTAAAAGCTTCTGTTTGGTGGGCAGAGAAAGTACGACTGGCAGGACTTAAACCTGCCGGCGACGATGGCACCTTCTTCCAGTTCTTCAACCTGATGCGCCGCCGGATCAGCCCCGCGAGTTCAGTCAGCATCGGCGATCATGAACTACAACTCTGGAAGGATGTACTTGTGGCGCAGACCGCCCCGGTTAAAATTCAAGCCCCAATTGTTTTTGCGGGCGGCGGTACCAAAGCAGAACTGGACAAACTCGACCTTAAAGGCAAGGCAGTAGCCCTGCAGGTATCGGCTGAGGGGATTGATTTAGACGTTTCACTTCCCGAACGCAGGTACCCGGGTTATGTATTGCGCAAGTATGGCGCCGACTTATTTGCGAGAGGTGTTGCAGCAATAATTTTCATTGCAGACGAAATGGGAGAGAAAAGCTGGAGCCAGGTTGTCCCTGCCCTCAGCCGGGGCTTGTACGGTATTGAAGAGGGAGCAAGCGTCGCCGCGGTATCGAGGCCGCCGGTGTTTTGGGTTCACCGAAGCGCATTGGAAAGAATTCAGCGCACCGGAGCGTCGCTAAGGGCGGAGATCGCAGTCGAAACATTCGAATATCCTTCGGTAAACATTGTCGCAAAAGTGGATGGTACCGACTCCAAATTAAAAAACGAATTTGTTTTGTACAGTGGGCATACCGACCATGATGGTGTGCGTCAGCCGTATGGTAACGACAGCATATACAACGGTGCCGACGATAATGCTACGGTGAACGTGGCATTGCTGGCCATCGGCCGTTCATTTAAGCGGAATCCCGGAAAGCGCTCAGCGTTGTTCGTGTGGCATGGTGCGGAGGAGCGCGGCTTGCTCGGGTCGAAGTGGTACGCCAATAAGCCGACTGTTCCGAAGCCCTCGATAGTAGCCGTACTGAACGGCGATATGATGGGCTACAATAACCCCGATAGCGCGGCTTTGCTGGGCATGCAACCGCCGCACCGGAATTCTCCTGACCTGGTTGCCGCCGCGCTGCAGGCGAATAACGAGGGTCCGAAATTTAAGCTTGATACCTTATGGGATAAACCGGGTCATGTTGAAGGTTGGTATTTCAGGAGCGATCACCTGTCGTATGCGCGTGCCGGTTACCCGGCAATTTTTTACACAACGTTGTTACATCCGCTTTACCATACACCAATGGACGAGCCGAAAATTATCGATATCGCCAAGCTTCGGCGCATGACCGAATGGATGTACCGCACAGGCTGGAAAATTGCAAACAATACCAGTAGACCCACTGTTGATCCATTGTTTAAACTGGAACGTTGAGCAGCTCGATTTGCGGCGCTTCCATTCATTAAGATCCAGCCGATGCTCGCTAAGGAGGTGTTTCTCATACATGGGAAGAACGCCGGCAACTACTGTCCAATGTTCCCGAGGGTGGGCAATACCAGTTTAACGGTCACTCCAAGGTTTACCCTTTGTATAAATTCAGTACCAGGCGACAACTTGTTGGTAAGGTCGTCTGACTGGAAAAATACACCTCCAAACAGTTTTCCTCTTGGAAATGCATAAAACCCCAGCCCCGCTTTATAAACATTTTGTTGTTGATAATCGTTTAATCTGCCATACAAATGAAAGGCGTACCGTGTAGCGTCCGAATTTGGCGTTAATACGTGTACCAGGTCTAAGCTGTAGGTGTTTACGGAGAACGTATTAAAGGTGCCGGTAAAGGCACTCACCTGTTTCTCAAACGTGCGCACGGTTTGACCCGAGGGATCTGTAGTGACACTTTCCTCGTTGTACTTGACTGCAGAAAGGTCTTCGATGTTATTAACTTTAGCATTGTCCCACGATACGCCAATCGAAGTAGCGCCATTTACTAAAACCGTATACGCCAGTTGAAGATTTTGCCCCCTGAATACTTCTGTGGCAAGTTGTTGTTCAAAAGGTTGGCTTGCATCGTACAATTTATACCTTGCCGCCTTTAAACCCAGCCGTAAGGTGAGCCAATCCTGTACAGTCGCTTTGTTGAAATAGTACTTTACCGTTTCTCCTGAACGGTCAGTGCGATCAACCGTGCCGAAGAGAAGAGATCTGTGTCCCAGCAGCAGGTCGGCTGATGTGCCGGGCGTAAAGGTGCCGCTGCTAAACAGGTTTGACAAGCCTCCTTCTGCTGACGCCAGTACATCCACCCCACAATAGAAGCGGTTCCACCGGCCAATTTTAGTTCGATCGTTTTTCGCTGGTGCCGCTGATTGCGCATAATAATATTGAAATCTCAAACTGCTGTTTGCCGTGTTGACACCAAAAAAGCCTTGCGGTGCTATGATGGCTGTTTTACCGTCAGCGTCTTCAAAAATAGGCTGGAATGTCTGCGCCTTACCGGGGTTAGACGTAATCACCGCAAAACAGCAAGTGAATAAAGCAATGGTTCTTCTATAAATTGACATAGGTTCAGATTTTTAATGATCCCCGGGCCACAGAAAATCCTTTTTCAATTTGTCCCCCTACCGGTGGCGTGGTTACATCTTTTTCGTTAACCATAATTTTCAACGTCCAGGGCGTTCTGTTCCAGCCGGAGCAATGCACAAAATAGTCGAGTTCTCCATCGATCGGAAAATTTGATATGACCGTGCGGTAGGTATTGTCGAGTGTTTTTGTAAGCGGAATAATAAAGCCCTCGAGCTTGAATACTTCAAGGTTGGCTTCCGTGCTGAGCTCTACGTTGATCTTATGTGTTTTGGTGGTCGCCGCTGCTGTTAAAGTCTCTGCGTCCTTGTCCTCCGGCTTAACAAGTGCCTGTGTTTTTGATGCGGTTGAACGCTGCTTTGCCATGTGAATTTGCTTTTGGATTTTTATATGCTTTCAATTTTGGGTTTGCCAGTGAACAGAGTTTGTTCAGGAATACGAAAGGATTGAAGTTGTTTACTAAAGTTAAAAACTTCGGTTGGTTTTTTTAGGGTAATGCCGGAGATATCCGTTTTAAAACGATCGGTTTCGAAGGCATTATTCAGCGTGAGTTAAAAGCCGCTACCGAGTTGTTGAACACTTGATATCGGATTGTGGACTCGCGGACCGGGGGAGAAGTTGATGGTTGATTAAACTGTGATTGGGTATTGCGATAGCGGGTATAAAGGAACCACTTGACGCCTGGCCGCAGAGAACGGGAGAAGCACAGATTACGCGGAGAAAGGTTGTCGTTTTCGGTATTAAAACATTGCCTGTTGAAGTAGCTGGTAAGTTGCTCGGTTAATTTGTGACAGCCTGGATATATTGCATGGATTCAAAATACTGCGCGAAGTTGATCGTGCTTTCAAACAAATTTTTCGACTGCCATCAATCAGCGCGTTTTTTTGGGCGCCAGCATTTAATAACTATTGAGCTCCGGTTGCCCGCCCGCTGCGCAGTCGGACGGGTGTCACTCACTTGTACCTATATCGCTTTATGCAGCCAGGCGAACAGGTACCTGGCACAGCTCCTCCCAATCCGTGATCCGCCAATCCGCCAATCCAATCCGCCATCCGTAATCGGCCAATCCGTAATGCCCCAATCCAATACCTTTGCCGTTCATTCGACTGTTATGAACTTTAAGGATTTTAACCTGAATAAGTATTTACTGAACGCCCTTGCCGACCTGGGCTACACCACTCCGACAACCATCCAGGAAAAGGTGTTTTCGGTTGTTATGAGTGGTGCTGATGTGTGTGGTATTGCACAAACCGGAACGGGTAAAACACTGGCCTACTTACTTCCCCTCTTGAACATGTGGAAGTATTCCAAAGAGAAAAATCCCCAAATCCTGGTGATTGTACCTACCCGTGAACTCGTTGCGCAGGTGGTGGAAGCGGTTAAAAAACTCAGCACCTACTTAAGTCTTGACGTCATCGGGGTATATGGCGGAACAAACATCAATACACAAAAGCTTGAACTGGAAAATGGGTTGGACGTATTGGTAGCAACTCCCGGCAGGTTGTACGACCTTGCTGTTGCCGGAGCATTCAAGGTGAAATCCATTAAAAAGGTGGTGATCGACGAGGTCGACGAAATGCTCAACCTCGGATTCCGGCCGCAGTTGCGCAACATACTCGACCTGCTTCCCCAGGCGAGGCAAAACCTCTTGTTCTCGGCAACACTCATCGAAGAGGTGGAAGACCTGATGAATGAATATTTTGACAACCCCGTCAAGATTGAAGCTGCACCGGCCGGAACACCTGTCGAAAACATCAGGCAGGTCGTTTACGAGGTCCCAAACTTTTACACCAAAGTAAACCTGCTGAAGCTGTTGCTGGCAGAAGACAGTACTATGACCAGGGTGCTCGTTTTCGTGGCTACGAAGAAGTTAGCGGACGACTTATTTGAACAGCTCGAACCATCGTATCCCGGGGCAGCAGGGGTTATCCATTCCAACAAAGAGCAGAACCATCGCTTTAATACTGTTAAGCAATTCAAAGAGGGAACCTTCAAATTTATCATAGCGACCGACATCGTTTCGCGCGGAATTGACATCGCGGGGGTTACGCACGTCATCAACTTCGACGTGCCCCTTGTTCCGGAAAACTATATTCACCGGATCGGGAGAACCGGGCGCGCTGATGAAAAGGGCATCTCGGTTACCTTCGTGACCGAAAAGGAACAGGAGCCGCGAAAGGCTATCGAAGCATTGATGAACTTTCGGATACCCGTTGCCCCGTTTCCTGCAAACCTGCAGATTTCCACTGAGCTCACCGAAGATGAAATGCCAAAGGTCTTTATGAAAGAGATCCAGGTTAAGCTCCCGAAAAAGGAAGAACGGGGTGCTTCATTTCATGAAAAGTCGGCTAAGAACAGGAAAGTGAACCGCAAGGTCAGCCGCCGCGACGAGATGAAAAAAAAATACGGTAAACCCATGACCAGGCGGGGGAAAAAGGGATAAGGTGGTGATTGGGTATTACGGTATTGGGTATTGGGTATTTGGTTGATCAGGTGACAAGTTGAATGGTTGATAAGTTGAGC
>JASLBT010000415.1 GCA_030146445.1 Segetibacter sp.
AGGGCTGCCTGGTGTTCAAAGTAAACAGGGGCGAGGGATATGTTTGTTGCGTTGTCGACAGCACCAATAAGCAGGATGCGCAATATTGGGTGAACGACTTCCTGCAACTAAAACCCTATGCAAACAGCTATCACCAAACGGATCAGTTGATGGGTATGTGCAAACTGTTTATCAGCAACGAAATGCAGGAGAAATTCGAGGTAAACAAAAGCGACCAGATCGATATGCTGAACCGCAGCATGGAATACTTTAAAACGAAGGACCAGTTCAACCTCGATGAGTTTAGCGACGAGGTGATCTACCATCCGGAGGTGCAGGATGCGTTTAAACAGTACAAACAAACTTACCAGCAGGCAAAAGAAGTAGACATACATGACGACTTCGACATTCACCTTTCTGCTGTTAAAAAGCAGGAGCGTGCTTATAAAAGCATACTAAAACTCGATAAAAACTTTCACGTTTATATTCATGGCAGAAAGGACCTAATCGAAAAAGGCTACGACGAAATGAAGGGCAAACATTTTTATAAACTCTACTTCGATGAGGAGTCATAATTGCATTTCGTTTACTTAAGCCTCCGGTCTGAACTCCGGCAGTCGAATAGCTGCGTCTTGGTAAAAGGCAATGATGTTAATAGTACTTCAACAACGGTCACCATCGAATGCTCCTAACAATTCGACATTAGGTCTTCATTTGAATGGCCTTTGCTAATGTTTACGCTTCCGGCCGGCAGCAACGATGATCAATCGTGACTCTTCAGCTGGTACACAACCATGCGCTTAATCAAACAACACCAGGTAGTTTAATTCCGGCGGCGAGCACATCTTTTACAAATATTTCCTGCAGATCCATTTTCACGTCCTGGAAACCGTAAGCATTAACCCATACATTCGTCATTACTTTATAACCATCCGGGTCGATCGCCGACACGCCAACCTGGAATGTAGGATCTTTTAATAAGCCCTTGTGTTCATTGATCGCATTGGAGAGTATCGACTTAACCTGCTCAAAAGGTATCCCGAAGCTAAATTTCAGTTCGATATCCAACCGCCGGTGCCCTTCACGACTCAGGTTGGTAATAACTTCGTTAGACAGCTTGCTGTTAGGAATGATGACCGTTTTGTTATCAATCGTTCTTACGACAGTGTAAAATATTTTAATGTACGTTACTACACCCTCTTGCCCCTGCGCAATGATAATGTCGTTAACTTCAAAGGGCTTAAGTAAGAGTATGAGGATACCACTTGTGAAGTTCTGGAGGGTTCCCGATAATGCCAGGCCAGCGGCAACACCAAAGGCCCCAATCAGGGCGGCGAAGATTGTAAGCTCTATTCCAATCACCTGCATACACGCCAAAATCAATAAAACCTGCGAAGCAAGCCCAAGTGTACCGATTAAAAAAGGACGTAACGAGGGATCAACATTTCTTCTGGTCAGTGTATTGTTCAGGGTTTTCGACAAGGTTCGAATCAGCCAGAAGCCAACCAACAATAATACGATCGAGACCAATAAACGTGGTCCAAAACTTAGCAGCCATACATAAGCCTGCCGGTAAAATTCTTTTACATTCATTGCTGCCGGAGTTTTTGCTCGAAATTAAAAAAGTTATGCCACTCGGAATTCCGGTTGACGTCATCTGCTCACACGTTAGTTCCCGTTTGCCGTTCAATGTTGGTGGCTTTTCCAGGTGGCAGGTCATCATGCTCCAGCTCATCCATATACTGATGTTTGAGGTGATCGTATAGCGACCTTCGATCCACAATCGACGCTACCAAAACTGCTACGATACCCGCAAGCATCAGGTGAAAAATTACACTGTGCCGGTCAGTCATCTCCAACACGAGTATTGCCGAGGTAAAAGGCGACCTGGTAACGCCCGTTAAAAATGCGACCATTCCAGCTAAGATGAGCAGGTTGCTGTTGGTGTTCGAAAGTTCGAATAATTGTGCACACCAGGAACCGATGCAGGCGCCTGCACTTAGAGAAGGTGCAAACACACCACCAGCGGCGCCGGTTGTGAAAGATAGCACCGGTCCTACGATACGCAGCACCGGTGCTAGCCAGCCACCATATTTATCCGTCGTAAACAGTAATCCGGTCATCTGCTCCTTGCCCGATCCCAGGATTGAATCGTTAAGAAATATGGCAATGCCCGCAAGTACAATCGCGCAACCTACAACATAGGCAATCTCCGAAGAGCTTTTTTTAAAGCCGGCTTTCCACTTCAATATTTTCACGATCCACTTCGACATTAATCCACCCAAAAGCCCCGCGACAACTGACGCGGCGATCACGGCAAAAAAGATATAAGGCGACAGCTTACTAACATTCGGAAATCCCAGGTAAAGATATGGACCGAGCAAAGCCTGCGCCGTCAACCCGGCAATAATTACCGCTGAAAGTATCGCAATCTTAAAGTAGTTGATATGTGTACGGGTCAGCTCTTCCACAGCAAACACGATCCCGCCCAAAGGCGTATTAAAGGCGGCAGCAAGGCCGGCAGCAGCTCCGGTCATGATCATATTCTTTTTAGAAACCCTGGGCCACGACTTTGGGATCAACTGGTTCACCTTCCTGAAAATACATCCGGCAATCTGGATCGTGGGCCCCTCCCGTCCAATCGCTGCCCCGGCGATAACCATTAACAGGCTTGAGGCAACTTTAACAGCAAGCACTTTCATGCTCAACAGACGGTCTACCCTATGGTTAAATCTTGGCGTTGCAAATTCTATTGCCGCCATCACCTGCGGAATGCCACTACCCCTTGCAAATTTTGCAAAACGTTTTACCAGCCACCACGCCAGAAGAAAGCAAACAGGGGTAACCAACAGCAGCAGCCAACTGTGCAAGCGAAATATATATTTGTTCAGTTCTTCTCCAAGGCTGAACAACCTTGCATAAAACACCGCCACCAGGCCAGTGATCAGTGAAGCTATCCAATACGGCAAAGGCACCAGCGCCCGTTTCCGGAACTGCCGGTTTCCGTTTATGAACTTTAGCCGGATATCCCGAAGCGTGGTTATAAATTTCTCCCGAACTGCATGCATACAACTTTTTCGCAATCATTATACCAGCCCTTTCGGGTAATCCGCAAGTAACTGTTGCTCCGGTGATAAGTTTAGCTCACAACAGCGCCTGGTGAAGATGCGGGAAAAGTGCCAGCCAACCAGCCTTTGTCGAGCTGGGTGGGGCCAACGGCAGTTGCTGCAAGCTACAACGATGCTTGTCGCGAGGGTACGATTGCTCTCCAAAGAACCAGTCGTTTAAGCAACGGCACTCATTGCTGGTGCACCGAACATGCGCCCGGTTTAGCGCTTTACGTGCTGTTCGTAAACACTTATCCATTCACTTACGCTCACCTTGCTCACCAGTTCACCAATTAGTGTATAGGGTATGTCTTCGGGCTTTTTAAATCGCAAACAACTTTTTCCCATTTCAGGTTTCGCTTTGGAATGTTTGGGGTATTCAGCCATGAACCACTGCAACAGGCCGGGCATTGCATAAATACCCATGTGGTAAAATGCTATAAAATTTTTTTGTGACGCCAGGGCAGCAAATGGAAGTGCCTGTTTCGGATTGCAATGGTAACCGGCCGGGTACAAGTCGTGCGGCACGACGTAATGCAGCATTCCACTTACGATAACTTCTTTAAAGCCCTGAGGCAAGTATGATAGCATTAACCCACGGAGCTTAGCTACGGGTTCTTTTCGATCAGCAGGTAATTGTTTGAGGTATTCCTCTGGGGTAGTTGCTGGAGATATCACAGGGTTCAGGTTAATGTGATTTGTGGCATGTAAACTACATAAATGAACCCTGGAAATCAAGCCTCGATTTACGTTCTATCATGTAGCAGCTCTTAGAAGCACCATGTATAGAGCGACGGGGAAACGCCTGTATGCCACTTAAAGCCGAAAATATCAACTGATTTGAATCATGTTGCAACCTTTTAAAACGGAACTCAATCTATATAAGTGGTTTTTCATAGAATATTGGATTAAAAACGGGGCTGGATTTCTATCCGGGCCCTTTTTATTTTTAGTTATCCCCTGCTTTCAGGTTTTCGCTATCCAGCTCCTGTTTGCAATTAAAGAATATCCACACAACGGTAAACAGCACGAACATAAGGTGCAGCAGTCTTGATCGCAAGTGCATCAGCGGCCTTAAAATTCATGATATGTTTCAACGCGAGTGTAGTGTTCTCTAACCAGCTTAAGGCCGTCAGGCTAATTTACAAACGACCACCAAATACCCACCCGTATCCATAAACCCGGTGTTGGATAATACGGCACATAGAAGTTGCTTTTTGTAAAACCAAGACCTTCGTTGTTTCTTAAGGTGTTCAGGTTTTCAGCCCTTACAAATGCTTTAAAGCTTCGTATCCGGAAGTTTAAAAACGCGGTGATTTCCGGGCGATTATTGACGGTGGTTGTGTCCTGGTAAAAAAACTGTCCGGTGAACGGTGAGTAGTTGTCAACCCGGTAAGGGGTCGCGTACCGGAATTCAAGACCATATGAAAGCACCAGGTTTTTGAACGGGGTCGTCTCATGTGCGATACGGTTTATTGTATAAGCCAGCGGCAGGTTTAAAGGTGGATTTCCCTGTGTTTGCTGCACGTGCAGTTCAGAATAAAGGTTCCACTTGCGATTGAGCCGAAATTTTTTCTCGGCGGACACATGGAGGACGTTAAATAAGGTGGCTTCCTGTCTGGCTTTGAAGAAGTCGTCGAAGTAGGTATAATTGCTCACCAGGTAATACTCGCCAGCCAGCGTGAAGTTGCGGGCAGCATTGGAGAGC
The DNA here is from genome assembly GCA_030146445.1 of Segetibacter sp. Classification (GTDB taxonomy): domain Bacteria; phylum Bacteroidota; class Bacteroidia; order Chitinophagales; family Chitinophagaceae; genus Segetibacter. The sequence continues at coordinate 4,795 of JASLBT010000415.1, forward strand.
GAACCATAAACCCTTGTAATGTTTTCTTTATTCAGGTTTGGCACTGTTGTTACGGGGTAGTTTGTCTGGCCACCGTAGATGAAAGAAGGCGTGCGGTTTACGTTTTGAAAGCCGGCTTCCAGGTAACCCAGTTTAACACTTATCAATCGTTTTAAGCTCAGCTGTGCCGAGTAATCACCACTGTTCAACCCGGCGAAATAAAGTTGACCTTGCGCCTCGATGTTCCATTTTTGATTCCGCGTCCTGTTCCTGTATTCGCCGTTAGCCATGAGGTTGTAGTACGAACGGCTGCCGGCGGATAACCCCGTTAACTGAAGGTTCTGCAACGCCACTCCAACTTTAAAAAACTGGTTCAGGTTGTTCTTTTCCGGAAAAGTGATCAGGCTGAAATCATTCATCACTTCTTTCCAGTTGTCGGCGAATAACACTGTGTCTGGCAGGCCGGAGATCCGGAAATAGTTTCGATAGTTTTGTTGTCGAATCGTATCATTAGTTGTATAATCCTGGAAGCGATAATTCTGGCTGGCATAGCGGAAATTGTGCTGAAGCCGTAATCTCGGGTAGAATAACCTGATAAGGGTACTGTCGTTTACGCGTAAAGAGTCTTTCTGGCCGATATCGTATTGCTGCCGGAACAGCAAGGTTGTTTCATCATATAAATTACCGGTCCGGATCCTTGTATTGAAGGGGTTGCGCTGGGGATTAGTTGTTCCGCCAAGCCTTGTCGGAATAGTAAACGGGTCATTCAATCCTGTTTTATCGAGGTCGGCCGGGTTGATGATACCGCCATTCTCCGAAACGTGTAGCCGGTTGCTAAAGAAAATACCATAAATCGTGTATCGCTTGTTATTACTTTGATACACACCATTTATCCTGAAATTATTATGGCTGGCATTTTGGTTTTGAAAATTGCCGGGGGCATTTATAAACCGGTATTGAAAAGCCATATTGAAGTCTGGCTTGATGTTCTGGGTATGGATGATGTTAACCATTTGCTCCGCTTTGCCGCCAATCATATACCCGAGCTCAGAGTACGGTCGCGTTGTCTGGTAGAAACGGGTATCTTCTACGCCAAACCGGTATGGGTCCAGCGCGTGAAATCCCGGGTCCCAACCCGGTTTAAGCAATGGCCTGAAAACAAGTGAACGTGCTGCTGTGCCCAGGTTACCAAGGGTAACGTATTGCGGGCTAAGTGGGAAGCGATCATAAAAGTTGCTCACCGAGGAGTCTATCGTACGAATGCGCGTAGAGTCGAAATACCGGAAATAAATGGTAATCGAGTCGTCTGTATTATCCCTGCGTTTAAGTGAGTCGTTTCCGCGGTTATTGTTCGGTATCGGCCTTCCATTTCGGTCGTACTGCGGCTGGCTGGCGTTTTCTCCCGCACCCCGAAGCTTGTCGGTGCGAAACCTTTCATCCTGTGCGGTGCCACGGTGCATACAGGTAATCATAGCCAGGAGAACACACAGAATTCGCACGTAAAATTTAGGCTTCATGAATAGAGCTATGGAGAAAAAAGAAACAGTGCAAAATAACGGTATTGCTGCAAAGAAAAGCCTAAATCAGCCACGCGGGCACGGGAAGTTGACCACCTTTTCCCCCGTAGCGATCAGTATCGCCATTGCCATTTCATACTTCCTGAACCAACTTAAGAAATAGGGCCGTTAACTTTGGTTCGGCTTCCTTAGCAGCCATCAGTACCTCTTCATGCGTAATGATGTTTTCATCATCGCGTATGCCCAGGTCGGTGATCACGCTGACGGCAAAAACCTCCATGCCCATATGCCGGGCTGCAATCGTTTCCTGAACGGTACTCATACCAACGGCATCGCCACCCAACAGATGGATCAAATTATACTCCGCACGTGTTTCAAAAGTAGGGCCGGTTACGCCCACATATACTCCGGTATGTATGGGCAGTTGCATTGTTTCAGCAATCGTCTTTGCCTTTTCAACCAGGCGTTTACTGTATGGTTCGCTCATGTCGGGAAAACGTGGACCAAGATCATCTTCATTTTTCCCGATCAAAGGGTTGCTGGTGAAAAAGCTGATATGATCCTTGATGATCATGAGGTCACCTACTGCAAAGTTCTTGTTGGTTCCGCCGGCGGCATTGGATAAGAGCACAGTTTCCACCCCTAATGCCTTCATTACCCTGATGGGGAAGCACACCTGCGCTGCCGTATAACCTTCATAAAAGTGAAAACGACCGGCCATCGCCACCACCTTCTTTCCGCCCAGTTCACCAAAGATCAGTTTGCCGCTGTGACCCTGCACGGTACTTACCGGAAAGTGCGGCACTTCGTTGTAAGCGATTTCTTTCTCTACCTCCATCTCACTGACAAAATTTCCAAGACCACTACCCAGCACTATCCCGACCTGTGGAGTAATCGCATAATGTTTGTGGATAAAGGCAATGGTTTCCGCCAGTTGATCTGTAACCGCCATAAAGAATGATTTGAGATACCAACAAATAT
>JASLBT010000030.1 GCA_030146445.1 Segetibacter sp.
CAAGAAGATTTTGATAGGATGCATTTGAAGTTTTTGGAATAAGACTCCTTGAAACATTAGAACGTTGCTCAGCTTGCCGCTCACGCAATAATTGAAAAATGAGCTGTAATGCAGTCCAGGAAAGCGCTTGAGCGTTCGGGAAAGCTCTTGTGTTTCTTTCTTTATCTCGGAACAAAGTTTTTTAATGGTCTCGATGAATGCTACAGCCTTCTTTCCCAATTGCATCCAAACACAACGCATTCTGCAGTGTATTTGGTAAATAATACTGTTCTATCGTTTACTTAGCTCCTGGTGTAAAACCTGGTGAATAGCATTGACGCCAGTACAAGGGAGTGACACAACGATGTTTAATAGAATTCCTCCAGCCGGCTACCAAAAAAGCTTCTTTGTTAAACGACATTGAATCAACATAACTGATGGTCATGCCTCCGGTATGCGCGGTTCCAAACCCCCTAACATTGCTTTACCCCACAATGGAAGAAATTCCCTGCTCAACATTATTGCATGAAAGCAAAGCCGTAACAATATGGTAATGTACCGTTCAAAGCGCCTTAACATAAGCACGTTTGTTTTGCTTCGTGTTAATCCTCGCCATTCTAAATAAACTACTTTGAAAAAAAGCTACCCCCTATTTGCAGCACTAATGCTTTCGTGCTGCCTGAGCCTCACATCCAACCAATCCTTTTCACAGGTGAAAAGAACCCAGGCATGGAGCATTTCATCCGGAGAAAACGACGCAGAAGAAGCCCTGCCGGGCGGCTCCGGAACCATAGGTTCTGTGGACCTCACCAGTTCTGATCTTGAACTTGTTTTCGACGGGACGAAAAAACAACTTGTAGGCTTACGCTTTACGGGTATCTCGATACCACAGGGTGCAACGATCAACAGGGCCTATGTTCAATTTGCCAGTAAAGGAGACAAGGCACCAGTTTCCGGTGACTTGTACATCACTACCCAAGATGCTGACAATGCAGCCGTGTTCACATCTGCTGCTTCAAACATCAGTTCACGTGCCCAGGTTAGCGACTCGGTTTTATGGGCAGGCAGCACCAGTAATACCTGGGGTACTTCGGCAGTTGGGGTCGCAGGGGCTGACCAGCGTACACCCGACATTGCAAGGCTATTACAAGCCGTGATCAACAGAACTGGATGGGTAGCGGGCAATGCAGTTGTGGTGTTATTAAAAGGTGAGGGCGTGCGAAATGCTTATTCGTCTAATGGTAGTTCGGGCGACCTCAGGATAGCTCCCAAGCTGGTGGTGGAATACGCCTCCGTTGCTATGCCGCCAATGCCGGTGACCAACTTTCCGTTTGGCGCAAACAGTGAATGGAAATACCTTGACAACGGCACCGACCAGGGAACAGCCTGGCGCGATCCGGCTTTTGTTGATGAAAGCTGGAGTTATGGTCCGGGTAAATTAGGTTACAACGATAACGCTATTACTAACCTTGGCTTTGGTGCAAATGCAGCCAATAAATACATCACGTACTATTTTCGTAAGCAGTTTACGGTAACGGATGTGTCCAAGATAACAGACTCTTTAAAGCTGCAATTACTGCGCGACGATGGAGCGATCGTGTATATTAATGGCACTGAAGTACTACGCAGTAACATGCCATCAGGTATGGTGAACTACTTAACCTTTTCATCTTCGATCGTTGATGGTCCCGACGAGTCTGCTTATTCTTCCTACCTCATTCCGAAGAGTACGCTGGTCACCGGTACAAATACGATTGCTGTGGAAGTACATCAACGTGATGGTACAAGTTCCGATCTCGGCTTCGACCTGACCCTCGAAGAATATACCCCACCCACACCACCGGTGGCTTGTACAACCTTAGCGCCAACCCACATTTCTAACTTTGTATCGGTATTGCCATCTGCTCAACCTGACTCATTGCGAATCCCATCAACCCATGCCTTTCAAATGCTGTTACAATCCGGCGACCCGTATACTAATCCGGCTGATGGGCTAACTAAATCAACTTTCGATTTTACAGGCTATGTTCCGGTCAACGGAAGCAGCACTAATGGTTATCTATCCATCAACCACGAGGGAGGGATCTGGCCGGCAGCCGGCGTTTCGATGCTGAGCATTGATTTCAAAGCTGGCCCCAAAACATGGAACATCAGCAAAAATGTTCCTGTCGATTTCAGTGGGGTGGCTGGTACAGGCCGTAATTGTTCGGGTGCAGTAACGCCCTGGAATACCATCATTACGTGTGAAGAAACACTGCCAACGTCAGACGCAAACGGCGACGGTTACCAGGACATTGGCTGGGCTGTAGAGATTGATCCTGTAACCCATGCGGTGGTTGATCATGATGGTGACGGACAGCCTGATAAGTTGTGGAGTCTTGGGAGAATGTCTCATGAAAACGTAGTCGTGTCTGCCGACAGCCTTACCGTTTACGAGGGCAATGATGAAAATCCCGGCTACATATATAAACTGGTAGCAAATGCACCGGGAAAACTTGGATCGGGAAATCTATACGTGTTGAAGCTCACCGGTACACTGGAGAGCTCAAGTTCAGGTACCTGGATACAAGTGCCGAATACAACACCCGCCGAATGTAACAATGTTCGTTCGTTTGCTACATCTGTTGGTGCCACAGATTTTAGCGCAGTTGAAGATGTTGAGATCAGTCCCAAAGACGGTAAAATTTATTTCACGTCGAAAGCCAGTAGCAGGGTTTATCGCTTTGCGGATAACGGATCATCAGTGAATGCGTTCGAGATCTTCGTTGGAAATGCAAGCAGCCTGTACAATATTGATTATGGCACCGGGACGGCACCTGAACAATGGAGGAATGGCAACGACAACCTGACTTTCGACGACGCAGGCAACCTATATGTTTTGCAGGATGGTGGCCGTAATCATATTTGGATGGTCCGCCCTTGTCATACCCAGGCTAATCCGCAGGTAGAACTCTTTGCAGTTACACCAGCAGGCAGCGAACCAACCGGTATGACCTTTTCGCCGGATTACAGGTTCATGTTTGTATCAATGCAGCACCCAAGCAGCACCAACGCGACCATCATGCCCGATGCGGCAGGAACCCCGGTCAGGTTCAACCGCGAGTCGGCACTTGTGATCGCACGTAAAGAGTTTCTTGGAAACACTTCGGCATTACCCATCAGTTTCTTCGGCTTTGATGCGTCGAAAACCACCAACAACAAAGTATTGATTGAGTGGAAGTATTCCACGAACGAAAAGGCGGCCCGCTTCGAAGTTCAACGGATGGTTACCGGTGGGAGTTTCGAAACGATCAAGTCGCTCGAACAGGTGGCTGGTGCAGGCGAGTTGAAGTTGAGTGTTATTGATGAAACACCTGCAACCGGACGGAATTTCTATCGGGTTAAAGCTTTGCAACAGGATGGCAGGGAAGTATTCACAGGAACAAAAACAGTTGAAATAGCTGGGGCAGATGTACTGCAATTGGTCAATACTTATCCGAACCCAACAGCAGAGGTCTTCAACATGGTATTAATGAGTCCTTTGGCCGGGAAAGCCGAACTGAAAGTTTTGGATGCTTCGGGCACGGCGCTTATTCAAACCACGAGGTCTTTATCGAACGGGGTGAACACCCTCACAATAGACACAAAAGCCTTACCGGCAGGATTATACTTTGTATCGTTATCTGCGGGTGGTCAGTCGTTGAGAACACGCCTGGTAAAACAATAAAGAAAAAGGCAGCACTTTAACCCCAAGGAAAGTGCTGCCTTTTTAAATCTACGGGCGATCCTGCAACTTCAATTGGGGTGTATGAACCCGGCAATTCTCCGGCAGTCTCCTGATATTTATTGTTGCCGCTGCAGAAGTTAACGTGTACACGAAATGATGAGTTCGATTCTTACAAAAAGTTTGATCAAATTTGGGTTGATGCTGCTGGCAAGCACATCGACCCTTAATTTGTTATATGCCCAGTGTGAAAAGGAGACTTTTTATAGCCTGCCTGAAGCTATCGCACAAAGCGGTTGTGCTGAACGCTTATCGTTGAGGCTAAACAAAAAAGAAACGCTGAGCAGCACCATTGCTATGCTTGGTAAGCTCCGGTACCTTGACCTCCAGAAAAACCACTTCCGCTACTTGCCTGATGAGATAGGTAACCTCGATAGCCTCGGGCATTTAATTGCAAGCGAAAACCAGTTAAGAAAACTGCCTGGTTCAATCGGGAAATTGAGGTATTTAAGCATCCTGCAGTTGGACAAGAACAGCCTGGATGAACTGCCTTATACCATCTCCAAACTCCAGCAGTTGAAGGTTCTTGATATCGCCTGGAACAATATTGCAAGTTTTGGGAAACAGTTTTCACGGCTTAAGCAACTTGAAACATTTAACGCCCAACATAACCACCTTCTCTACCTGCCTGATGACATTGGGGATATGCAGGAGTTGCGTTTGCTCCAGCTCGACTACAACCGGTTAAGCTTTTTGCCCGCGAGCATTACCAGGCTAGCCCGCCTAACCCAACTCGATATATCATTTAATAACCTGCAGTCATTACCCGGGGCTATGGGCGACATGAAATCGTTGCAGGTGCTTACCTTAAACAACAACGAGCTTACGGCTTTACCTGAAAGTATTGGTGAATTGGAAAACCTTGAGATGATCCTGCTGGCCGACAACCAGATCACCGCTCTACCAACATCGATTACGAGCTTGAAAAAGCTTCGGACCCTGGTGTTGATCAATAATCCCATAAGTAAAGCGGCCATTTCACGGCTGCAACAACAACTACCTGGTACCAGGATAATTTTTTGATTGTAAATTGATGAAATCAGGTCAACTACGCAAACCGGCAAGCGGCACAAGCAAGGCTTACGTTCTCTGCGTGCCCCGTAAAAGCCGGGTAATTATTATGCTGGTGTGCATTGTTCTTGCGTTCAGCTATTTTAGGCAGGCGACGGTTGAAAGCCGGGCAACAGGCCAGGTTTTTAACTACTATAAGCAGTACCTGGATAGTTTGCGTGGTTCCATTATTCAGTTTGAAAAGGAAGTGCCATCCGCATCGCATGGCCGCATAAAACAGCTGTTTGTGCAGTCAAGATTACACTACAAAAGAATCGAGTTTATCGTTGAGTATCACTATCCCGCCTCTGCTGAACAGTTGAATGGGCCAGCCATACCGGAAAGCGACCCCAGCGAACCAAACGAACCGCAACATCCATCAGGATTCCAGGTGTTAGAGGAACACGTTTATGGCGAAGACGAGGAAGTAAACCGCAAGCTGGTCGCTTTTGAACTAAGCACCATCAAAAACAGGGTAGAAAGACTTCACACCTTGTTGCCGGAGCTGGAACTATCTCCTGGCAACATCGTGTACGCAATACGGCTGAACCTTTACCGGCTGATCACAAAAGGAATAACGGGTTTTGATTCGCCGGTTGCGCAAAATAGTATCCCGGAAGCATTAGCTACGCTCCATTCTGTACGCAAATCCCTTGCTTATTTTCCAAACTCAGCCTCTCTCGTTGCGGCAGTCTCAGCAAGCCAGCAATTCCTTTCAAAGGCCGGTAATAACTTCGAACATTTTGACCGCGCAATTTTCATTCGTGAGTATCTGAATACGGTCTGTCGTAAACTTTATGCCTGGCAGTCTGTAAGCAAAGTGCCGTTTGTAGAGCAAGCTGGTGCCGTACGGGTTACTGCCAAAACATTATTTGATGAAGATGCATTTGATCCCCTATTTTATGCCCCATCGGGAACCGTCCCCGCAAGTAAGGGACAGGTGCTTTTGGGCAAAAAGCTCTTTGCTGATCCTGCTCTTTCTGCAAACGGAAAAAGGAGTTGCAATTCGTGTCATGTGCCTGAAAAGTTCTTTACCGACGGCCTGGCACTTAATGATGCGCTTGCCGGTGATAAAAAGCTCTTACGCAATACGCCATCACTAATAAACGTGGCGTTGCAGCCGGTTCAATTTTACGACAGTCATATCGCTTTTCTCGAGGACCAGGCGCACGATGTAATCTCGAACCGGCAGGAGATGGGTGGACTATTTGAAAGTATCGTTACTAAGTTGAGGAACGATGGTTCTTACCAGGCTCTTTTTAAACAGTATTATCCCGAAGGACGTATCAGTGCCGGTAACGTGAAGTCTGCACTGGCGGCCTATGTTCGCTCGCTAATTAAAATGAACAGCAGGTTTGATCAATACATACGTGGTGGTAAAAATGACTTATCCGTTGATGAACGTAGAGGCTTTAACCTTTTTGCTGGCAAAGCAAAGTGCGCAACCTGCCACTTTATGCCCTTGTTTTCAGGATCGGTTCCACCTTTGTTTGATAAAATGGAAAGCGAAGTGCTTGGCGTTCCTGCAAATACCGATACGCTGCGGCCGGTGCAAGACCTCGACTCCGGTAAGTACCAGCTCCACCACATACCGCAACATTTGTTTGCCTTTAAAACGTCAACGGTTCGAAATGCGGTATTTACAGCCCCTTACATGCACAATGGTGTTTACGAATCCCTTGAACAGGTGCTGGATTTTTACGACAAAGGAGGTGGGGCAGGGCTTGGTTTTAATTTGCCCAACCAGACGCTTCCAGCCACACGTTTAAATCTTACTGAAACCGAAAAGCGCCAGATCATTGCCTTCTTGAAAAGTTTGTCCAACCGGTAACGGCTGAGCAGTCCAACAGTTTTTCCAATCCAACCCCTGTTATTCAATCGCCTGGGATATTGAAGGAAAAGCTAAACTGATCGAGGTACCACGGATTAGTAAATAGGGCATTACAAACGGGTCGGAGAACTTTTCAATGTACCCGTTTCGTTGCCGCCGAACTGCCCAGTTGTGTACCTGGGCCAGCACCATGAAATAGATTTGGCCCCGCCCCAGCGGTAACCGGAAAAGTCAATGGATGGCTGCCTGAATTTTCTGAAAATTACGCCAGCGCATAAAAAGAATCTTTATGCGTGAAGGGAAAAATCCATGTGAACGTCGCAATAAAAACTAAGGTTATGGGCAATGAAGTTGCAGGGTAAATTCGTGTATCTTAAAGACTGCGATGGTGTAAACCGGAAGTTTTTGCTTTTACATCGGCTTTTTCTGATTCAAAGCTTGCCAGCCTATCTTAGGCCGTAGGAGATTTTTTCATGTTTTATGGTCCTTTCTATTTATGATGTTACATCCTGGTCCTTACGAAAAATTAAAAGCGAACTGAAAGGAAAATTGCTTGGCAGGGGGCGGCCATACAAACGGAGAACCTGGTTGTTTCCTGCCGGGCGCAGGCGACAACCAGGTTGATATTTGCGTTTGAATAGTGCAATTCATTCAATAACTAATGCTACCGTTGCACCATCACCTTTGTGGTTTTTACCCCGTTGGAACTTATCCACTTGATGATGTACATGCCCGGAGGCTGCCTGTTCAGGTTGAAACTGAAGACTTGGGTGGATACTTTTCCCCCGGGTTTGATGTCGCGTTGCTCAATTAGTGTTCCGTTTTGATTGATCACTTGTACGACTGATCTACCTGAGCCCATCCCGGCATATCTGAGGTTAAAATCTCCCGTGGTTGGGTTTGGGTTAACCTGTAAGTCACTTGAACGAAGCAGCCCGTCTGTTAGCGACTTGTTTACCATCAAAGCGGGTGGGGCAGGAGGGTGGCAGACACTGTTCGAATCACGAACAAAAACATGGGCTGTTGCAGTTGAAACATTACCCTGTAAATCAACTGCCGTGATCGTAACCAGGTTATCGGATGAGCCTGTTGTTTGTGTCCCATACTTAAAGCTTCCGGCAAGATAGGCAGGGGAATTCGAGGGTTGTGAAAACTTTGGATAGCTAAAGCCAGCGGCTGTATTTTCTCCCCAGTATTTTGTATTAACGAAACTGATTACACCGCCACCTGCATCTCCGGGAGAATAGGGCGAGGACGCATAATCGGCATTTCCATTTCTTTCATAAAGATGATATCCCTTGGCCACCAGAATATAACTGCCTGGTGGCAGTGTCACCGGTGCGATACTCTTGAACCTGTAATTAAACGCGTAATTGTCGGCAGCCCCGGAAATAATTACATCAAGCCCCGGAACAATCGTTGTCGTTGCTTTGTTGAAAATACTTACCCGTATACCTCCGTTTTGCGTACCGGAAATACCGTCTCCTTTGTCGTCGAAAGCACCAAGTTGGCTGATGTTTATGCCTGTAGAAGCATTGACGGTAAACTCCATTCCCAATTCGCCATAGAAGTCCTGGTTGCCCTCTTTTGTATTTGAAATATAAGCCTGCTGCGTCGCTGAATACATGAAGCTGCCTGCAAGGTAGGCCGGGGAGTTTGATTTGGCGGAATGTACTGGAAAACTAAAGCCGGACGCAGTATTCTCACCCCAGTAGTTAGTGTTTTCAAAGCTGATTACACCGCCACCAGAATCGCCTGTTGGATAGGTATTGGTACTATAACCCACGTTTCCGTTTTTCTCATAAAGGTTATAGCCTTTTGCAATCAAGACATACCCGCCTTGTGGCAACGATACCGGGCTGATATTTTTGAAGCGGTAGTTGCGGGAGTAGCTATCGGCGTTCCCCGATATGATGGCATCCAGGCCGGGAACAATCTCGCGGGTGGCCTTGTTGAATATGGCTACCCGTATACCCCCGCTTTGTGTTCCGCTAATGCCGTTACCACCATCGTCGAAAGCACCAAGTTGGTTAATTAATATGCCACCTGCATTTTCGACCCTAAACTCCAAACCCAACTCGCCATAGAAGTCCTGGTTTCCTGAAGAAGTGGTAGCAATGTAGGCTTGCTTGTTGTTGCTTTCACCAGCCATATTGCAGGTAAAAGTGTTTGGAAAGACGGACACGCTGGAGGTGTTTACCATGCAGTTGTCGGTAAGCGCCTGGATTACATCGGAGGGTTGAATAGAAGCATTTCCATGGGCATCAAGAAAAACTGTTGCGTTTTTAGGGATGATAACCGGGGGGATGTTATCGTTTAAACATTCGACCGGCAGTCCGTCGTTTTGAAAGGCCATCAAATTAGTAGCACCTGCTGCGTAGATCCTATTGCCAGAAAGCCGCGAGATAGATCCTGCGGTACCCTGGACCGTCACTTTGCCCTGAAGTCCAAAGCTCGCGTCAAGACTGCCGTTCGGAAGGTAGCGAGCCATTAAAAGCGGTTGGCCTGAACCGGCAATGCTTCCGCTGGCCACGATTTTACCATCAGTTTGAACGTTTATGCTGTACCCCAGGTCATTTCCATTTGTTTGTGTAAATATTGTGGTTACTATCCCGTCGCTATCGAAGGTTGGGTCAAGGCTGCCATCGGCATTATACCTGGTGATGATAAACCCGGTGTTGGGCGGAAAAGGTGAACCGTTGCCACCAATGAGCAAAATTTTACCGTCACGCTGCAAGGCAATCCCCTGGGCAAAGGCTTGTGGACCTACCCGGGTTATCACAATACCATCCTGGTCAAAGCTTTGATCAAGGCTGCCGTCACGGTTATACCTGGCAAGGGTAAATCCATAAGATTGCCCGGTAGAAACTAAAGAAGAAGAGGAACCTCCTACTAATAACTTTCCATCTGCCTGGACTGCTACAGCAGTAGCTGATGAATTGTCTGCAATTGAGGTGATCAATTTTCCATCGCCTGCGAAGGTGATGTCCGGAGTACCGTCTGGATTATACCTTACGACTCCAAAGCCCCGCGGTGCCGGTGACGTGGCCAATCCAACCGCGACGATTTTGGCATCATCTTGTATTGCCAGGTCGCGGATGAAAAAACCAGGAAAGTCGACGATTAACTTGCCGCTGTTTCCAAACGTTTGGTCCAGAGTGCCGTTTGTGTTGAACCGGGTCAGCTGTGCTCTGTTTAAGGACGATACAGATCCTCCTACCACGATTTTACCATCTGTTTGTACGATGATACTTGTGCCCCCATCGTCTGTCCCTTCGTAACCTGCAACTGCGATCCCGTCCGTATCAAAGTCGGGGTCCAACGCACCTGAAGTCAGATACCTCGCAACAGCCAGGTCGACGGTGGTTCCGCTGGTTAGCGAGCCAGTTATTACAACTTTCCCATCAGGTTGAACAGCCATTTGACTCACACTAAACGGTGTGGTCACTCTTCCGCTTGTGCCAAAATTTATATCGAAACTGCCGGGCTGGGCATAAAGTTGCGGGAGTAAGCAGCACGAAAATGCCAGGAGTAAAATTTTTTTCATGATCGAAGCTTGTTAGTTGAAGTCCGGGTAAATAGTGCCATTGAAAGTATATGATACCGGATGTTGATGGAGCTTATTTTTGACGCAATAGGTCAATGAGATCTTTAGATCCAGCCACATCGATAGCCAATGAAAGTTGGTTTAACCGGAATATTAGGTAAGTCGAAACTGGATTACCGTCGTAATAAAGTCAAGTCGATTAACTCAAAATAAAATCTGTAGTTGCCTGGGGGAGGTGGGTTTGTTTCAAGTCAACAAATGAATTTAAATTACTTTTACTTCCCACCCAAATAATTATTAAGGCGCTTGTAACCCTCAAACTATTTATAAGCGAAAGCCCCGGAGCAGCGCAACCCCCGCAAAAGCGTTGCGCCAGTAAAGCAAAACGTTTGCATCAAAAGAAGAATTGATTTCGATTATAATTCCTCGTCAGCGTTCCGGGATACCTTAATGCCTGATACCTTTATACGGAATACCAATTGAGGAAATCATAATTATTGAAGCGACTTTCGCTTACCTGGGCTTGATGGGGATCCAGATTTCTTCTTCTGCATTCGGGACATTCGGAGTATACTTTTCACCCATCAGCGCAAAGTGGGGTCTGTTGTCGAGTATAATGTCAGCAGTCGGCAACCACTTTTCGAGAATGTATAGGTAAGTCGTAGGTGCATCACTTGCCCGGCCGCGGTGTGCAAATCCCGCATAAAGTCCGACAGGCATTATGATCATTTCTATGCCTGTTGGAACAATGTTGAAATCAGCGGCTGCAACTGCCACCCATTTATTGAACTTAGTACTCGGATTAAAGTGGTTGAAAAACGCACTGCTATCGTAAACTTCCATTCAATATAGTTCCGTGCCCGGGCTGTTGTTGATCTACTTTCGCCCTGGCATAAATTGTTGCCATAACTCACGGGTACTGTCCTCTGCAACAGACATACACCTTCTAAGGCCACCAGCTTTTTTTCTGCGAGCCATTCAAATCCTGGTTGCATAATTATCGGTGATCTATAACGTGTTTGGTCCCGGAAAAACACCTCTTTGAAGTTGAACCTTCAGTTACTTCAGTCGAAGAAAGGATCCAGACTCTGGGCGCGGCTCATATCTCATCACTAGTATGTAGCTGCTCACCGAAA